>NZ_JAXXXI010000055.1:0-148074 GCF_037359455.1 Suilimivivens sp. | reverse complement strand
GGTGGCACTCATTTTTTGCAAACCGGTTATTTGTTACTTAACAGGAATGCTCCATCTTTGTTGTTAAAACATCGAAGATGGAGGTCATTTCGTCACCATTATATTGGTGATACTTCGCAAAATTTTCTTCCTTTGTTCTCATAAATACAAGCTTCCGGGCCATAGATCTCTCGAATCATATCGGTTGTTAAAACATTAGTAGCAGTACCATATCGAAGAACTTTATGATCGTGGATGATGCATACATTGCAATCCAACGTTAAAGCATGATTGGGATTATGCGTTGAAAAAAGGATTGTTTTCCCTTCGAGAGATAATTTCTTAATCATTTTCAATAAAAACGCTTGATTTCTAAGGTCGAGAGCAGACATTGGCTCGTCCAACAGAATTATCGGTGTATCCTGAACTAATGCCCTTGCCAGTAATACAATCTGCTGCTCTCCTCCACTAATTTTTGAAAACTCCTTATCAAGATACTTATCAACCTCCATTTTCTTAGCCACTTCCCCCGAAAAATTGTAATCGGCAAGTCCTGGAACAGCAAAAGCGGAAAGATATGGCGTTCTCCCTTCGACCATAAAATCCCTTACCTTATAATCTATCGGTCGGATTGATGTGAGTTGCGGAACAACACTTACTATCTTAGCATATTCCTTAAAAGAGTAGTCAACGATATCTTTTCCATCTACCACAATTTTCCCATCTTGAATTTCACTTTGCTTTGATAAGCAATTGAACAATGTAGACTTACCTGCTCCGTTGAGCCCAATAATTGCAGTTATGCTCTGTGGTTGTATCGTAAGGCTTATGTCGTAAAGTATTATATTCTGTCCATAACTGAACGTAACATGGCTTATTTCAATCATTGCTTACTCCTTTTTGCTCGAACAAATAAAACGATTATAAACATAATCGCACCAAGGAATCCGCTTATTATTCCAACAGGAATTTCAGTATTCGTAATAGTTCTGGCAAGAAGATCACAAATTACAGTAAAGAGAATTCCATACACGATCGACAAAGGCATCAACTTTCGACCATCATTTTGTACGAGCAACCTCATCAGATTAGGAATCGCAAGTCCAATCCACCCTATTGTGCCACTGATACATATCGAAACAGATGTTACGATGGTAGTAATGATTATACAAGTTCTTCGTAAAAGTTTTGCGTTGATTCCATGCGTATATGCATCACCGTCGCCAGAACGTAGCATAACAATTTTCCATCGGAACAAAAACAGAACTATGATTCCTATAATAATTATTGGCGCAGCAACTGCCAACTGTTGATATGTCGTATTATAGAATCCACCTAAAAGCCAAAAGGTGATGGAAGCTAATTGAGCATCGTTTGACAGATATTTAAACAACCCCAGCAGAGAATTCATCAATCCACCTACAACAATACCAGCAAGAATTAAGGATGCCGCTGTTTTATCACTTCTTTCAAACAACTTAGAGGACGCTACTGTAAGAAAAACAGCCACAATTCCTCCCCCAAAAGCGAAAAAACCTGTTAGTAAAAAGCCGAAACCATAATAAATTGAAACTGAGGCTCCAACCCCTGCTCCTGCTGAAACCCCTAAAATGTCAGGAGATGCCATCCTATTTGAAAAAATTTCTTGATATGTCAAACCTGCCACACTAAGAGAAGCGCCGACTAAGATGGAAGCAAGTAATCTCGGGAGTCTGCTAAGTGTTATGATTGTATACATTTGTGGATTAGAGTCCGGGTACATTATTGCACCCCAGACATCCGTTGGCGTTGTTTTGTAATTTCCCCAACAAAGAGAAATTACAAAAACAACAACAACTGCCACCAATCCAGCTACCATGAGAATATGGTAGCATCGTTCATTTTTTCTGTATATGTTTGTTTCATCCGTCATGTCCTATACTCCGTAACGATTATTTTGCCCACATCTCAGTACCATCAGGTGCCATGGAAGAAAACATGAGATCAAGCTGCTTTTCGGTAAAGTCAATTTCATAATACTCAAGGTAAAATTCGTGTGCCATTGCCTTTAAGTCAAAATCCACCTGTTCCGGATACATACAGGAAAAACAGAAATACACGAGTAACGGATAGCTGGTAGAACAAGAATTCCATGCAGATGCTCCAGTAGGTTCAATAAAAATATTGCTATTCTCCACTGCGGTAATATTTTTCCACATCTCGTTTTCGAGGAGACTTGCATATTCTTTGGTTGCATATGTACCACCAACAAAAATAATGTCTGGATTTGTGGCAAGGATAGCTTCCTCTGTTGGCATAGCCTGACTGGTTGCATCAGCATAATCCTTGGTTGCCAAAATACCACCGGCATAAGAAAGCCATGCTTGGTTTTCGCCATAATATGTACGGAAAGGCCCTCTGTCCTTATCTGCAAGAATTTCGTACGCAACCGGTCTGTCGCTTTCCGGAATGTCGGCAAGTCTTTGAGCCATGTCGTCTCTCGCTTCGTTGAAATCGGCCACCCAAGAAAGGGATTTCTCTTTGGCCGTTCCGCCGAATATCTCACCAATCATTTCTGCAGCCATAACAACTTCGTCCGGTGTGTAATAACGAATCGTCAGTGCGCATATTCCTTTTTCTCTAAGTGCAACAGCACGTTCTCTTGATGGCACAAAGATAATATCTGTATCCATTTCAATGAGCGCTTCAGCTTCTGGTTCGTAAGAATCGAAACTGACAATACTATCGAAGGTCGGACAAAATTCTTTGAACCAGGGATTTTCAAGGGCTCTAAAATACGCACCTGCCAATTTATCGCTCTGACCAAAAGCAACTAACATATCCGTGCAAGGATCAGATGTTGATACTACTTTTTCGATGGATGCAGGCAAGGTTACAATATCGCCGCCCATATCAGTGATGGTGATGGACTGGTTTGCTGTTGTACCTTCATCCGAATTCACATTGCTACATCCTGACAACAGCAGACTGATTGTCATTGTAGCAATCAACAGAAAGCTGATAATGATTTTTTTCATAGCTGGTCTCCTTTTGTGTTTCAATGTTCTTCAATAATTGTGCATAACGAACTCATATGCCTCGATACGCCGCACGATGTTATGCCCTTTTCTCATACTCAGCGCAAGCCGTATACTACATATAGCTCGTAGCATTTCTTTGCTACAGCCAAAGGTATCGTAGATTTGTTTTGCTGCGCCGAATTGTTTTTGTTCTATAAAACTATACACCAACGTTGTCTCATCCCAAAGCAATGGACCAAGAGTAGCGTTTTCATAGTCAATGACCACTATTTTGTTTCTATTATCCAAATAAACATTTGATAATGTAAAGTCTCCGTGGGTAAAGTGCTTTCCCTGACTTTGTTGTAGCCACGATATAATTTCTTCTGAATCAGGTATATATTGTTGCAACAACATAGAGTACCACGGAACCACAACTTCGGACCAATCATCTGATGCAAGGCTACAATATCGACGGTCATATCGCCAAAGATCAAATATTTGTCTGAGTTGCGTAATGAGATTATCCAAGCCAATATTCCCAACGAGAGGATAAATATCTATATAATCACTTTTGCAGACCCAATGGTTCATTACCTTATCAAATGATAGACTTGCATTTGTGGCAAGACTCAATTGAAGAAGCGAAACTTCTTTTTTGATTTTTGGATAAGCATCATGCAAAAATATTTTGTATACTTTATCGCCAGTCTTTTGGGTTACTGCCCATCGGCTCTCATGGATAATACCCTCGCTTTCTCTTTCGTAAGCACTCATGATATCCACCTGCTATTATGAAGCGAATTGCAAACATCCCTTTCTGTATTTTTGTCGCCATACTTCCACCCCTTTGTCCGAAACGCCTAAATGGTTTCGGACAAAGAGGTGGTGGATCATTAAATAAAAAGCATGTTTCTTAGCTGTAGCATATCAGCAGGGGATGTTCTGAAGAAAATTTCGCATCTTCTCAGCCTCATTTCTTGCCTTAATGATAGTGTCAACATCGTAACTGCGGAGTTGCTCTCGAAGATCTTCGATATGCTTTTTCCACTCAGCATCCAGACTGTCTGCCGAGGCATTGAACGCCGCCTGAGTATCGTTCCAATAAGTGTTCATGTTAGACTGAAGCTTATCCAGAACTCTTTCGTTCCGGCAAGATTCAACGAACTTTTTGGCAACGCTCTTTCTCCATCCACCGGAGAAAATCGCAAACACACTAATAGCTGCAATCAGCGCAAGCGCAATACCGAGCACCACCGGTCCACCAATAGAAGCTACTGCACTGGTAGCCGCAGCAGTACCGCCGACGGAGATTCCAAGTGCAGAGAGCAAGCTAACACCCTTTGCGACAAGAATATATCCTCCCAAATTACCGCAGGAGGCCGCCCAAATCGCCAGAGCACCATAGGTTGCCACACCTGTCAGACCTGCGGCAAATGCCTGCTCTTTGCTGAACGGGGCAATCTTAAAAGATACACTTTCCACAGAAATTGCAGCGCTTACCTCAAAGGCATTCAGGAACTCATCAATGTCTGCAGTCAATTGCTTGGACTTCTTTTTCAGAACGGCATTTGTCTTATCCTGTAAAAGCCCGGAAACATAGGTACTAAAGACCTGCAGATCATCCTTCTTTTTCTTGACATCTCTTTGTTCCATCAGAGAAACAAGATGATCTACTGTGATAGTATCACTGTAGTAGTCTGCTACTTCGTCCCTGCTTTCACGCTTATACCTTGCGATACCCTCAACAACCTTCTGTCGTGCTTTCTGGAAAGCTGCATGGCGTTTGGGTTCATTGCGGTCATACTCTTTCAGCGCCTCCTCGCACCGTTTGCGATCATCGAGAAGCTGCTGGTAGCCGGAAATCACATTCTGAAGATCGTCATCCTTGCTTGCAGCCCACTCGGCAATGATGTCTTTCGTTTTCTGTTCAACCACCTGAGGCAATGCCTCGATAAGTCTGCTGAAATCATTTTCAAATCGCTCACGCAGCGCAGGGGAATTAGATGTGTAGGTGTAAAAGCGCTCCAAAAGAGAATCTGGTTTTCTTCGCTCATCCCAGAATCCATCGGTCAAGGATTTTTCAAAACGCTCACAACCAGCGGAAAGGATGTTCTTCAGTTCGGTCTGGTTTCCGTGATCGATGACATGAGCCTGAGAAGCCACAATGAAGAGGTTTGCCAGGGGCTTAATCTCTGCTTCTCCACAGGACTGAATATCTGCAAGAGAAAGAATCGCATCCTTAACATAGGAGATATCCTCGCTGCGCATAAATCCATTCGCAATAGACATGTAGACAAGCACATCGGCCTTTCTCTTTTCACGCAGAGAAAGAGCATCGTCTTCCAGACGATCGCCGGTACCGTATCCGGGCAGATCTACAATATCACAATCAAGGAGTAAACTACTGTCGATGAAAACCACTGCTGCAGTTGCCTTGCTTTCGGCAAAGTGTTCTCCCTTGCGAGTGCCATAAGTATTCAGCAGATCATAGTTGCCGCTGCTCAGCTTAAGGGAACGACAGTATTCTTCATCACCAAGTCTGGTATCGTCCCACGTCTCGTTGGTAGCCATATCAGACCGAAACACCCAAACATCATCATCCATATAATCGGGTCGATCATTTGTATGCTTGATATATACGGCGATTGCTGTCGCAGGAGTCCAGTGTGCAGGCATTTTGGTGGTTCCTAACAATGTGTTAATCATCGTACTCTTACCGACATCAGATCGGCCAATAAAGGCTACCTTGGGCTTTCTAATGGTCTTTTCAACCAGCGCTGTCAATTCGTGAATGTCTTTTTCGTAAGATTCACTCACTTCGTTCTTGCGGATATAATCAAGAAGAGTGCGGCGAATGAACTCAGCGGAACTCCAAGTATAGTCTACACTTAACGCATGCATAATAGGTTTCGGCAGACTAATCAATTCATCAAGGCTCATGCCAAAATGCGTTGCAATTTTGATCAGCACTTCCAAAGATACCTGAGAGGGGTCACTTTCCATTCTGGAAACCTTATCCTGACTAATCCCCACTTGCTTTGCAAATTCCTCCTGAGACATACCATTCAGATGCTTGGAACGGAAATTCTTCAAATCAAAAATAATTCCATCCATATCGTCAACCTCCTGTTTTTCTTTGGTATGCCTATATGATAGTACGTTCAATGATGCTTTTCAACATATTTTTAATGTCATTTACGCAGATATGCGTAAATGACATTAAAAATATGTTTTCGGTGTGGTGCGGGCAAAAAATCCGCCTGCAGGATACCTGCAGGCGGTAATGTCAGTGAATACCAAATTACATATCTTCCATAACTTCCAACATCATCCTTGCGCCCAGCCTGAACCCATTCTGGAAAATCAGGCAATCCGTGATGGTCTGATATTCTCGCACGCAATCCGTGTATTTCTCAAACAACGCTTTCTGCTCGTCTGTCATCGTAGCTTTGAGCTTATCTTCATTCCTACAGATCAACTCCAGTAACTTCTTATACTCCTTAGAAGAAGTGTCGTACTCTGTAGGTTTGATATTGCCGTACCAAAATTCTTCCAGAAGTCTCTTGCCACAACCTCCCCGTAAATCATTTCTCGGAGGATGATTTCCTCTGCCCGGTTGCGGATGCTGTTCATGGCATCAACCATGCCATCTGGTCTGCCGCTTTCAATTCCTCGGTTACACCCTCGGATGCCTTCATCTGTTCGATAATCAGGGACAAACGCTCCTGTGCCTGCTCGTTCAAATCAACCAAATATACCCAGAGATGACCGCTCAGGATCAGATCATTAAAAAGGATCGGACGATGCTCTTTTATGTAGTCCCGGTGCATCCGTCCCCATTTACCAATGGGGCGCTGTTCCTCAGAGGACAAGGTAAGAACCGGAATATAATAATCGCCAATGCGTTCATACCAAAGGCCATTGCTCTCATCATAAATGTGTTTCTTCATCTCAGTCATAGTATTGATCTCCTTATTCTGGTATTAGAATCGCAAGTCTGGCTCTCCCAGAAATATTGGTAAATCTTTGGTAAATTTGGGATTGAAACACAAAAAACGCTTAAAAACGGGGCTTATGAGACGATATGAGACTTTTCATCATGCCCGGTAAATCCTGCCGTGGCACACAAATAATATTTATCATACCTTAAAAACTCCTTGAAAATACAGATTTCCCTTGATTTTACACCACTTTCTACGTTTTGCTGTGATAATTTGATGCGGTATCTGCTAAAATAAATAGAATCCTACATTATGGTAAAGTATAATGTAAGTATCACCAAACATCACTTCACCAAAGGAGGATTCTGTAATGAGTATAACACAAAAGACAGCAACAGCAGAGATTTTCAATGACTATAACAAGCGTTGTACCGCTGAAACCTCTATTGATGAAATCAAATCCGGTTGAGCAACTATGCCATAATTCGGTACTTGCCGAATTCAAGTTTAATTTTCATTCTTATCCCCAGGATTTTCTGTGTTAATAAATGATCCGGTCCCGGCCATTTTCTTTTCCAATATATAAGCGCTCATCTGCTATGCTAATATTTTCATCCAGGCGAAGCTTGGTATCGTACTCCACAAGTCCGAAGGTCATGGTTACCCTAAGCTGCACCTCTCCATAGGTGATTGTAGCCTTGCGTACCGCATTTTGGAGATGTGCAAGCAGAATCTTTGCTTCATCCCCGTTTGCCCCCTCAAACAGGAAGATAAATTCCTCTCCTCCCCATCTTGCTGCCACACCATGTCCTTCCATCTCCTTTTTGAAGATATTCGCCAGTGTACGCAGTACTTCATCTCCACATTCATGTCCGTAGGTATCATTGACCTTTTTAAAAAAATCAATATCTCCGATGGCAATGGACAGAAAATCATCCGGATGCTCCACCTTTTCTCCCATATAATGCATCAGATAATGCCGGTTCCACAGCTTCGTCAGCGTGTCTGTATTGGCTGCCTGCTGGAGCTCATTGTTATATTTCATCAGTTTTCTCTCAACTGCCTGGGAGTCCTTGGAAAGCATCAGTCCACTTAAATAAAGCAGAACAAATACTACCACTGTTGTAAGCACCTGCAGAAAAATATCGCAGGCTCCCTCAATCTGAACTGTTTTTCCGTGTCCACGGCAGAAAAAATACAGACCGAGCCTTGCCGCACACAATCCCATCACTACCACACCCTGGCTCCACTTGCTTAAATAAGTAAAAAGCAGATCCAGCAGTACCAGTGTAAAAAGAAAGTGCTGAAGTCCACTGTCCCATCCGATCAGCGTCACATTAAAGCAGACTGCTCCCAGCATAACGATATTATAAAGGATCAGTGCTGTCCTTGTATGATTCTCATAGGTTAAATACAGCAGATAACCATATATTGCAACAAAAAGCAGGTTACCGGCCATCCACCAGACATGATGTACCATTACTAATGTAACAGATATGATCAGCAGATAGATCATCATGACCAGTGCACTGATCCGAAGTGTGATCGGACCATCTGCACTTTCATTTGGATTTTCCACATCCTGAAACAGAATTTTTTTAAATTTTCCCATTTTCTATAGCTTCCTTATCCCCTGCTTTTCTCTTTTAACCTTCCATCAGATAGGAAAAAATCAGAAAAGCTGTTTTCAATGCATTGTGCCTGATTTTTTCATTCTCAATGCAGAAAATATCATCTTCTATGACCTGGACACCCATTTTTTCCAATGTATCATGATCAACCTGGACAATCCTTTTGTTCTCGGAGCTTAAATATCGTTCCCTGACCTCTTCATCCACGGTCCCATTGTTGGCAACTACAAGATCGATCTTTCTGGAACCAAGGTATTCATTCAGCACCTCCACATGCTGGCTGACAGACTGGATATCTGTTTCTCCCGGCTGGGTTACCAGATTGGATATGTATAAAAGCGGAGCCCTTGTTTCTTCAAGTGCATTTCTGACTTCCGGTGCAAGCAGATGGGGAATGATACTGGTGTACAGGCTTCCGGCACTGAAAATGATCAGATCTGCCTCTCCGATCTTCTCCTGGATCTCCTGCTCAATCTTAATATCGTGATCATAGGTCAGACGGCTGATATTCCGGATATTCCGGCTGACAGCCTCTTCTCCAAAGTATTCCTTTCCCGTGCTCTCTCCTACAAGATCTATCTTCTCTCCTGTCAGAGGAAGTACCGTTCCCTTGATATCAAGGAGCTTACACATATATTTGGTTGCTTCTGTCAGATTCCCCTTAAGATCAATCAATGCTGCCAGTACGATGTTTCTGACAGGATGTGTATTTAAGGATCCTTTCTGAAAACGATAGCTCAGGAGATCTATAAAATCCTCATCTACATTTGCCATGGAAAGAAGAACCTTTCCCACATCACCTACTGCCGGTATATTCAGTTCTTCCTTCAGCTTCCCCGTACTGCTCCCATTATCACTGACAGCGATCACTGTCGTCACATCGATCGGGAAAAGCTTTAAGCCGGACAGGATGCAGGACAGCCCTGTACCTCCCCCGAAAATAACAACCTTTTTCATAGCAATACCGTTGCCCCCTTTTATTGTTATTCCACTACCGTAAAGTCAACTACTGCAGCGGCACCATATTCCGCCGTTTTTTCCTTAAATATCTGATCTGAATCGGTATCGATCTCTTCATCATTATCAAAGGTGTTTTTCTCTCTTAAAAATCCGATGTAGGTTGCTGTGCCATTTTCATCAAAGGATTCCATAACAGAGTCCTTCACCATAACACCCTGGGTTTCTTCAGATACAAAGTAGCTGCAGAATTCATGATTTCCTGCTGTGTATAACACATGGTCTGCATATCTGACCGGATAAGCCGTGTCACTGCCGCCAACGACAGTAGCAAATCTCACCTTTCCATTCTCCTTCAGATAAACATATGCCATCATGGCCGCTGTGCTTCCATTATCATCATATGTCTGATCTGTGATCAGAAGAACGTCTCCCTCGTATCCTGTCAGTGTTACATAAGCATATGCCTGTCCTGCTGTCATATTACTGATCAGTTCATCATAGGAATCAAACTCTGTCTTTCCTGCCTGTTCCTCTACAAAAGAGTTCGGAATATCACTTGGTATTTCCTCATCACCGGACACTTCTTCTGTCTGTACTGCTGTCTCATCTGTTGCGTCTGCAGCCGGCTGCTTTCCACATCCCGAAAGCATCATCGCTGCCATCAGCACTGCGCTGATTCTCATAGTCCATTTTCTCATTTTCGTTCTTCTCCTCATCCCGCTGCACTGATCCCGGCCAGATTCCCTGTTGACCATGCAATCTGCAGATTAAAGCCTCCTGTCACTGCATCCAGATCCAGCACCTCTCCTGCAAAATACAGTCCCCTGACCAGTTTTGACTCCATGGTGGACGGATTGACTTCCTTCACATTCACACCGCCCTGTGTGATGATCGCCTCATTAAAGCCTCTTGTTCCCGTCACTGTCATGGTCAGCTGCTTCAGCAGATAGCAGAGTCCTTCCCTCTCCTGTCTTGTCACCTCATTAATCTGCTTTTCCGGTTCGATGCCGGACAGCGCTACGATCACCGGTACCAGTTTGGCAGGCAGGAGCGCATCCAGACTGTTTTTAAACTGTTTGTTTTTATTCTCTTCAAAATCCCGGAGGATACGTTTATCAAGCTGTTCCATGGAAAGTGCCGGCTTCAGATCAAGCACTAGGGACACCGGTTCCTTCTTTCCCTTTTTCACATAATAGCTGCTGGCACTTAAAATCAGTGGACCACTGATTCCAAAGTGGGTAAACAGCATTTCTCCAAAGCCTTCGTATAGCTTTTTCTTTTTTTCTGAAAAAAGCGTCACCGACACATTTTTCAGGGAAAGTCCCTGAAGAAGCCTGCACCATTCCTCTTTTACTGTCAGAGGCACCAGTGCCGGCACCGGCTCCTTCACAGTATGGGAAAGCTTCTTTGCAAACCGGTAGCCGTCTCCTGTTGAACCGGTAGAAGCATAGGACATACCACCGGTAGCCACAATGACTGCATCTGCCGGAAGTCTCTTCCCGTCAGAAAGAAGAACCCCCGTCACGCCAGGAGTCTGCTGATCCTCTCCAACCTCAATCTGTTCCACCTTCGTATGGAGCAGCACCTTCACATGGTACTTTTCCATCTGACGGTTCAGGGTATTTATCACATCAGAGGAATGGTCTGAAACAGGAAATACCCTCTCTCCCCGTTCTGTCTTCAGACTGCATCCTGCCTCTTCAAAAAACGTCATAACGGCATGGCTGTCCATCTGGTAAACACTGCTGTAAAGGAATTTTCCATTGGTGATCACATGGGAAAAGAAGTCTTCTGTCTCACAGGCATTTGTCAGATTGCAGCGTCCCTTTCCAGTGATATATATCTTCTTTCCGGTCTTCTCATTCTTTTCAAGAAGTGTTACCCTGGCACCCCTTCTAGCTGCTGCGATGGCCGCCATCATGCCCGCTGCACCGCCGCCGATCACGATTACCTTATTCATTGCCATCTTCCTCTTCCTGTCTCGTCAGGGAATAGTTCAAAATCGGTTCTTCATCGATAAAATTGATCTCATCATTTAAGTATACCTGATAATTGTTCCAGACGTCCTCTAGCGTCTCAAGGTTTCTTTTCACATCATCCGGTCTTCGTAGGCAGAGCGCCACTACAAGGGCATTGATCACGCTTAAGGGCGCAACCAGGGAATCCACAATGGAAACCATATCACTCCTTGCCAGAAGATTGCAGGATGAATACAGGTTCATGGGGGAATGGATGCTGTCTGTTATGGTGATCACCTTGGCATTTCTGTCGTTGGCAAACTCCATAGCCTTCAGGGTTCTCATGGAATATCTGGGAAAACTGATACCAATCACGGCATCCTTTTCTCCCACCCGGATCATCTGTTCAAACATCTCCGATACACTTGTAGTCTTTATAAGTACCACATTGCCGCGGATCATATTCAGATAAAAATGCAGAAAATCTGCAAGAGGCTCACAGCTTCTCACTCCGATCAGATAAATCGTCTGCGCTCCCAAAATGATATCAACTGCCGCCTCAAAGGCTGCCGGATCCAGATTTACGATCGTATCCTGGATCTTCTCGATATCTGCACTCAGCACAGAAGTCAGGATCTCCGACTGGGTACTCTTCCCGTACTTGGCTCCCATCTTCTGCACACTGTTCAGCTTGTTCTTCACCCACTCTGCCAGTGCATTCTGAAACTCCGGATAACCCTCATATCCAAGATGCATGGCAAACCGGACAACCGTTGATTCGCTGACCCCTACTGTCTCACCAAGCTTTGCCGCTGTCATAAAGGCCGCCTGGTCATAATGATCCGAAATATAAGCAGCAATAGCCTTATGCCCCTTACTCATCTTGATATATTTTTCATTCATTCTGGTTATAATATCAAATTCCTGTTGCTCCATACTGTTCCTCTTCCCTATCTGAATGCCTGATAAGAATCCTTCAGCATCTGGATCGTTTCTTCCTCCTGAAGGTCATAATCACCGGTCAGTGACATACAGGCTGCCCCGTGAATGAAGATCCACATCTTCATGAAAAGCTCCTGCGCGTTTCTGCTCCCCTGGGAAGCTGCTGACTGGATTTCTCTGCTCACATTTCCGCTTCTGCCATTGACCAGATCATACATACTTCTCCCAAACCGGTTTTCTGACAGGAAAATATAGGAAAACAGATTTTTATGCTCTGCCGCAAATCTGATATAAATATTTCCAAGATGGACAAACGGTGTCACAGTCTGCCTTGAAAAGCTGTCATAATAATTTTGGAAAAAATCACATGCCTTTTCAAACAGAGCCTCATAAAGCTCATCCATATTCTTGTAAATACGGAAAATAGGCTGCGTGGAACATCCGGCCTTTGCCGCCAGCTTTCTGGCTGTTACCTGCAGACTTCCCTCTTCCTGCAGAAGTGCAAATGCCGCTGTCAGAAGAGCATCTTTGGTTATGGATTCTTTCCTTGCCATTCTGTTTTCCCTCCTTTGTATAACATCCGTTATTATTTTAGAATCTTTTCGTTTTTCTGTCAATAAGAATTCTTAAGGTCTTCAAGATCTGTCAGGAACTGTTCCCACGCATCTTCATGCTCCACGTAATAAAGAGGACACTTTTTCCCGCCCTCGTCGTAGTGCCGTCTCATATCTGCCGGCTTCAGATGATACTCCGTGAGAAGCCAGGCACTCAGTTTAAGCAGTGACTGATACGTTGCATCAGTAAACTTTCCGTCCTCATCCAAATAACAGCACTCTATGGAAATGGAATCCTCGTTCCTTGTTTTTACTGCATATCCCATCTCATCAAGCGGCAGGCACTGCACAATGGAGCCGTCATAGCTGATCACAAAATGGGCACTTGCAGATGTTTCTCCCGTCACTCCCAGATTTTCAAAATAGCTTCTGTTCTGCTCTGCACTGGTTCCCGGATTTGCGGTATAGTGCACAAAGATATTTTTAACCTTTTTCAGCTTTGTCTGTGGTCTTGAATAGGGGTTCGGTGTCAGAAATTCTTCTGTGATCTCCGGCTTCTCTGGTCTGCTCCTATTTATGATCTCCTGCAGCTTCCATGTGCTCTCTATCCCTTTTTTTCCTGCAATATTCCGTAACAAAAGAAAAAGAAACAGAGCCAGCAGTCCTGTCAGTATCAGTAAAAGCAGGATATGGAAAACCTTTTTCTGTCTCCGTCTTTTCCTTCTCTTTCTTCTGATTCTGACTTCTTCTGCTGTTCTGCTTCTGTATCCGGATCGTGAAGCTTTCTGTCTGCCCTTTCCCGCTCTGGAAATGTCGATCAGATCCAGCTCTTCCCCCTGTCTTTCCGTTCTCTGTCTTTCCAAAGCCTGCCTCATCGTGTCACCCCTCTTTTGTAATAACATGATTATAGCAGTATTTTCTCTATCCTATCTGTAGGCTTCCTTAATTCCGCCTGAAGATTTTCTTAAGATCCTTCCATATGCTATCTGACGAACCAGAAAGACCCCTCCAAAGTCATGGCATTTCACTATCTGAAATACCATGACCCAGAGGGGCTTGCATTTAATGATTTAATTTCTGTTCAGAATCCTAGATTATACAGGATATGCTGCATTCTTGGTATCAGCCTGGCTCATATCAACCTTTTCCTGCTGTGCCTGACGATACTTGAAGAAGTCTGTTGCTACCTGAGGGAACAGTGCATAGGACAGAACGTCCTCATCCTGCTGCTTCCATTCCTTCATTTCGGATTCGAGCTTGTCCATCTCGTTTGTTAAGCCTGCAGCATCTGCAGAACGGGATGTGAATCTCTGCTCTCCAGGAATAACCTTGTCAATAACCTCCTGGTTCATAGGCTTAACAGTCTGACCATACTTACCACGAAGCAGATCCTTGAACTCTCCTGTAGCCATCTTGTATCTCTCACCCATTAATACGTTGAATACAGCCTGTGTACCAACGATCTGGGAAGAAGGAGTAACCAGCGGAGGCTCACCGCAGTCCTTACGGACTCTCGGGATCTCTTCCAGTACTGCCTGATACTTATCTTCTGCATGCTGCTCTTTCAGCTGGCTGACCATGTTGGAAAGCATTCCGCCAGGTACCTGATAAAGCAGAGTCTTGATATTAACACCAAGAACCTTTGTGCTCATGAGACCGCTTTCAAGGCACTCCTCACGGTAAGGTCTGAAGTAATCAGCAATTTCTGCCAGAAGGTTCTGATCGTAACCGGTATCATAAGGAGTTCCCTTAAAGGTCTCAACCATAACTTCTGTTGCAGGCTGTGATGTACCAAGTGCGAAAGGTGAAATTGCACAGTCGATAACATCTACACCAGCTTCTACTGCCTTCAGATATGTCATGGAAGCTACACCTGAAGTATAGTGTGTATGCAGCTGGATCGGGAGCTTTGTGTTCTCCTTCATAGCCTTGATCAGCTCGCCAGCCTTATAAGGAACAAGCAGACCTGCCATATCCTTGATACAGATAGAATCAGCACCCATCTCTTCGATCTTCTTAGCCATATCTGCCCAGTACTCGAGAGTATAAGCATCACCCAGTGTATAGGACAGAGCTACCTGTGCTTCTCCTCTGCCTTCCTGCTTCTTGATCTTCCCGGTAGCATCTACAGCTGCCTGAAGGTTACGAAGGTCATTTAAGCAGTCGAAAATACGGATTACATCAATACCATTTGCGATAGACTTCTCAACGAATGCGTATACAACGTCATCAGCATAAGGTCTGTATCCGAGGATGTTCTGACCTCTGAAAAGCATCTGCAGCTTGGTATTCTTGAATCCATCTCTTAATTTACGAAGTCTGTCCCATGGATCCTCTTTCAGGAAACGAAGGGATGCATCGAAGGTTGCTCCACCCCAGCACTCTACTGCATGGTATCCAACCTTATCCATTTTATCTACGATCGGAAGCATGATCTCGGTGGGCATTCTTGTTGCAATCAGGGACTGATGTGCATCACGAAGAACGGTTTCCATAATTCCGATTGGTTTCTTAACCTGTTCAGCCATTTTAATATCCTCCTATATGAATTAAAATATTCCAAATACAGCCATAAAGGTTCCGGCTGCTACTGCTGTACCAATAACACCTGCTACGTTAGGTCCCATTGCATGCATCAGAAGGAAGTTGGTAGGATCTGATTCAGCTCCAACCTTCTGTGATACTCTGGCTGCCATGGGAACTGCGGATACTCCGGCAGAACCGATCAGCGGATTAACAGCACCCTTGGTAACAACACACATCAGCTTACCGAACAGAACACCTGCAGCGGTACCGAATGCGAATGCAATAAGACCAAGTGCTACGATCTTTAAGGTATCTGCATTCAGGAAAGCTTCTGCACTTGTTGTTGCTCCTACGGATGTACCAAGTACGATAACTACGATGTACATCAATGCATTACTTGCAGTATCTGTCAGCTGTCTTACTACACCTGACTCCTTAAACAGATTACCGAGCATCAGCATACCAACAAGGGGTGCTGTGGTAGGCAGGATCAGGCTGACTACGATAGTAACAATGATAGGGAACAGGATCTTCTCCAGCTTGGAAACCGGGCGAAGCTGACCCATTTTAATCTTTCTTTCCTTTTCACTTGTCAGCAGCTTCATGATAGGCGGCTGGATGATCGGAACCAGTGACATATAGGAATATGCCGCTACAGCGATCGGTCCAAGGAGTGCTGTCTGTCCAAGTTTACCCGCCAGGAAAATAGAGGTAGGACCATCAGCACCACCAATGATGGAGATTGCTGCTGCAGCCTTGTCATTGAAGCCAAGTGCGATAGCTCCGAAGTAAGCTGCGAAGATACCGAACTGTGCTGCTGCACCAAGAAGGAAGCTCTTAGGATTGGCAATCAGGGGACCGAAGTCTGTCATTGCACCAACACCCATGAAGATCAGGGACGGGAGGATTGCCCATTCGTCTAAGAGATAAAAATAATACAGTAAGCCGCCGGTTCCGTTTGGGGAATCCTCTATGCTGAGCATAATGTCAGGATAGATATTTACAAGCAGCATACCAAATGCGATCGGCAAAAGCAGTAAGGGTTCAAAACCCTTGGCAATCGCAAGATAGAGAAATACACATGCCACAAGGATCATCAGGTAATTGCCCCATGTCAGGTTGAAAAAGGCTGTCTGATGGATCAGATTGGACAGTGTAGATACGATATAATCCATTTTTTTAACCTCCTGTTGTCATTCACCATGCAATCATCTGCATGCTTCTGTACTGAATTAGTTCAGAGTTGCCAGTACAGCGCCTGCTTCTACTGCATCGCCAACAGCTACATCAATGCTTGCAACTGTTCCGTCTTCAGGTGCTACAACGGGGATTTCCATCTTCATTGCTTCTACAACGACAACAGCGTCACCCTTCTTTACAGCCTGTCCTACGCTTGCTTCGATCTTGAATACCTTACCAGCTGCACCGGCTTCTACCTTGATGCTGCCTGCGCCGGCTGCCTTAGCTGCGGGAGCTGCTGCAGGTGCTGCCTTGGGAGCAGCCTTGGGTGCTGCAGGTGCTGCAACGGGTGCTCCTGTAGATGCGCCCTCTTCTACTACTACATCATATACGTTTCCATTTACGGTAATTGTATAATTCTTCATTACTCATTTCCTCCTGTAATTGATTCCTTTACTGAATTATGCTCTCTGCCATTTGCTGGCACGTCTGATACTTCTTACTACAAATCCATCTGTGGATGCAGCACCTTCGCTTGCTGCAATCGCTGCAGAAATAACGGCAACCAGCTCCAGATCATCAGATAATTCTTCATTTTCAACAATCTGTGCAATAGCCTTGTCCACTGCAGGCTCTTTCTTTGCTTCTTCCTTCGGCTTCTTGCTGAATGCAGCCTGAATCTTGGGAATGAAGGTAAAGCAGCTGATCAGCAGGCTGATCAGGATCAGAACTACGAATACGGTTCCCATACCGAGCAGAGTGTTTAATGCGGCCTTCTCCATCTTCTCGCCAAATGTATATTCTACATTGACGGAAATACCTGTGATCGCCTGATTGTCAAATACAAACTCAACTACTGCATTTCTGTCAGTTCCCTTAATCACGGCATCGATCGTACCATCTTTGTCATCAAAGCTGCTGGTAACACTGATGACTTCCACATAACTACCCATTTCTTCAGAAGCTGTTTCCCAACTGTCCAAAGCGGCTGTCCATACAGGATCAGTAACCTGAGCCTGTGCGCCCTGCATTACAACCTGGTTCATAGCGGCAATATTCTCTGTCGCATAGGTTTCTGCTGTTTCCGGGGTCATAAAGCCTTCAACTGCTTCTTTCCCACCGCACGCTGTCAGACCTGCCATACAGGTAATCATACCTAATATCAATAACCATTTTTTCATATTAAGTAATCTTCCTTTCTAAACTGTACCATGCTTCTTGGCCGGAAGGTCTTCACTCTTTGAGAAAAGCATCTCAAATGCGCCGATCACATACTTACGTGTATCAACGGGTTCAACGATCTGGTCAACATATCCTCTCTTTGCTGCACTTGCTGCGCTGGTCTGAAGTGCTTCATATTCCTTTGCACAGGCATCAATCGCATCTGCTCCCTGTCCGTCACATATGATCTTGGCTGCAAGCTTTGCATCCATTGTACCGATCTTTGCATCCGGCCATGCCATGGTGATATCAGCACCGATTGCCTTGGAGTTCATGGTCACATATGCGCTTCCGTAAGCCTGTCCGATGATCACGTTTACCTTGGGTACAGTTGCGTTTGCAAATGCATATGTAAGCTTTGCTGCTGCATTCGCAATGCCCTTCTCGTTCTGCTTGTCTGCCTTGAAGCCCTTTACATTAGTAAGTGACAGTACAGGGATTTCAAATGCATCACAGAAGTTAATGAATTCTGCAGCCTTGTAGCAGCCAGCTGCGGAAAGAACTGCATCATATTTCTCTGTTACGGTTCCATCCTCTCCATAAACCTCGGTTCTGTTAGCAACAGCACCAACAGTAGCGCCATTCAGCTTGATGAAAGCAGTTACCATATCCTTAGCGTACTCACGCTTTACTTCAAATACTGCACCGTTGTCAGCGATCTGGGAAAGTGCGATGGAAGTATCTCCAACACAGTTTGCGATCTCTGCACATGCTCTGTTCAGATCATCGCTGCACTCTTCATAGGAACCATCCTCATTGTTTGCAGGAAGAAGGGAAACCAGCTCACGGATCTGTGCAAGGATTCCTGCCTCATCAGCAACAACATCAACAATTCCTGCTTCCTTGCTCTGGAAATCAGCAGCAGAGGTATCACACTTGGTGATCACATTGCCATCCAGTGCATTGGGAGCGTTAACAAACAGCTTTGCCTTGGAGCCTTCCATAAAGGTAAAGTCTGTCAGAGTGGGGATCAGTGCAAGACCGCCGCCACAGGTTCCGAACACTGCTGTGATCTGGGGGATCACGCCGGAAGCCTTAACCTGGCTCATATAAATCTCGCCAAAAGCATTCAGTGCATCAGTAGCCTCCTGAAGTCTCAGTCCTGCTGAGTCGATCAGTCCGATTACCGGTGCGCCCATTTTCAGTGCAAGATTGTAAAGGTTGGCAATCTTCTTTGCATGCATCTCGCCGACAGTACCGTTTAATACGGAAGCGTCCTGGCTGTAAACATACACAAGGTTGCCATCAATCACTCCATAGCCGGTGATAACACCGTCAGAAGGAGTTTCTGTCTGTTTCAGATTGAAATCTGTGCTTCTTGCTGTAACAAGACCGCCGATTTCAACGAAACTGTTTTCGTCGAGTAAAGCTGCAATTCTTTGACTCGCCTGTGAAGTAGTACTCATTTTTCAGCCCTCCATTTTATATTAAAAAAATAATAACTTAATTCGCAGGGGCATAGAATCCCCATAAACGCGTCTATGGTAGTATAACACAAAAGCCTAAATTCGCATAGAAAAAGTTTCAGATTTTACACAAAATTTTAACATCTTCTTTTTTTCCTTATATTTCGCCTCCATTAAAGTGAAGCATGAGCCTTGCATACGCTGCTTCTACCGACTGGTTCAGCAGTGGAATGGCTCCTTCCTTAAGGAGCTGGTCTGCACTGGCATACAGATCTCCTTGTGTCTGCTTATAAGAAGCCGTATATAGTGGGATGGCCTTTTCCCGGCATCTTTTTGCAAACTCCTGGAAGCCGGTGTGCTCTCCCACTACGCAGGCCGTTGCGGAATGATACAGATAATGCAGCACTGCCACAGGCTTTTTCTCTCCCTTCAGATTAAAGAAGGAATAATCCATTCCTGGGTAAGGACGGATCACCAGAACAGAATTGTCAAAGCTGTCCGGCACAATGTAACGATGGGTTTCCGTGCCATCAGAAACTGCACTTCGTCCCGTCTGCCCCTTCTGTTTTTCATTTTTTCTGAAGGGAATAAACCTTCCATCCTCCATATATCCAAAGGCTTCCCCTCTAAAGTCATGATAATCATCCAGTACCGGATCTGCCTCGCAGATAGTCAGGGCATGGTATACCTTCATGCAGCTTTTGTGATCCCGGTAGATCACATAGGCTCCTTTCTGTGCACTGTTCCGGATAAAGGAAACAGCAGCCGCAAAGTTGGCAAGCCCGTTTCCTTCCGGCTTTGACAGCGGAAGATTACTTGCCACCAGGACGATTGGAATTTCGTAATGGTCAAAAAGGAGTCCCATAAAAGCTGAAGTAAAGGACAGTGTGTCAGAGCCATGCGCAATGATCACACCCGCATACTCTTCTGTCTTCACATCCCTGACCGCCTTAAGCAGTACAAGAAGACTGTCCATTGTCATATTTTCACTTAAGATCTGCAGTGGCACCCGTACCTCAAAGTCCTCTTTTCCAAACTTCTCCTCATACAGACTGGTGAGCAGATAAACCGAATTTTCTCCCACATCTATCACTCCGTTTTCCACTTTGCTTCCAATAGTTCCACCGGTAAGCAGTACAAGTATTTTTTTCATGGCTTCTTCCTCTTTTTCTTTCTTCTATATTATATGTACTTTTATGCTTTATTCTCACACCATGTAAAGCTGCAGCACCTGACTGACACACCACCTGACTGTGACTGCCGGAATTTCCTCTGCTGTGCCTATATATTCTACCAGATATTCTTCCCCTTCCAGAAGATAGCGGATCTCTCCCACCACATTCCCCGGCATGACCGGTGCTGTCAGCTCATCAGGCAGCTTCTTCTCCACCGTAAAGACTTCTCCCTCCTTCATCAGGACACCCTTTTCATCTGCCGGTTCCTGTGAAAGTATAGTAAGCTCTGCCTTGCAGATATCCCCGATCCACCTTCCTGCCCCATTCTTCACGGGGAGCTGTGGCAGTTCCTCCACTGCCCCTTCTTCCTTCGGAAAATGGATCTCATAATGGGACAGACCATACTGCATCAGCTTTTTTGTATCACTCCACTTGTATTCCTTATGGGAGGGCCAGCCACAGGCGAGCAGTGCTGCCACAAATGTACGGTCTCCCTGACGGAGGCTTCCCACATAACAGTATCCTGCATTTCCGGTAAAGCCTGTTTTCCCGGAAAGAGCTCCCTCCATCATATGCAGAAAGGCATTGTGGTTCTGACAGGAAAATACCCGTCCGTTTTCTGTGATCACACCGTCCTTTTCCTGATAAGCCGGAAAGCTGTAGCTTTCTGTTCTGGTGATTGTCAGAAATTCCTCCCTCCTTGGGGACTCTGTAATGCAATAGGCCATGATTCCTGCCAGATCACAGGCTGTTGTGGAATGTGTTTTTACTTTTCCGGATTCCTCTGTCACAGTACCGTCAAGACCATTCGGTGTCACAAAATAAGTATCCCTGCAGCCAAGCTCCTGTGCCTTTTCATTCATCATGTCTGCAAAGCCTTCCACACTGCCGCCGATATGCTCTGCAATGGCAACTGCCGAATCATTATGGGATTCCAGCATCAGGGAGTACAGCAGATCCTTCAGTCTGTATCTTTCCCCGGGCAGCATGGAAAGCTTTACCTTTGGCATGGATGCTGCCTTTGCGGACACTGTCACATAATCATCCGGATTCCCTTTTTCCAGAGCCAGTATACAGGTCATGATCTTGGTCGTGCTTGCCATGGGCCGCACCTGTCTGCCATTTTTTTCAAATAAAATACGCCCGGATCCGGCATCCATCAGAACAGCCGACTGGGCGTATAACTGCATGTCTTTTCCTTCATCCTCTTCCTCTGCAGATACCGGCAGCTTCTGCACCGTCAGCAAAAGAACAAAGAGGACAAAAAACACAACAGCTCTTTTTATGTATCGCAGGTAAGAAATCATATTCCATCCCGCTTTCTTTTTTAACAGTCTATGTCACCCTGAGCTCTGCTATGCCTGTTCATCAGCCGTTGTTGCAAGCTTGATCTCCTCTTCAGCCTGTTCCTTGAATTCTTCGATCTGCACCTGGGACAGCTCCGGCAATTCCTCCAGGGATTTCACACCAAAGCTTCTTAAAAATTCCTCTGTCGTTCCAAAAAGCAGAGGACGCCCCGGGGCATCCATTCTTCCCACCTCCATGATCAGGCCAAACTCAAGCAGTCTGTTTACTGCATGATCACAGCTCACCCCTCTGATCTTTTCAATCTCCAGCCTGGTAATCGGCTGCTTGTAGGCGACAATAGACAGTGTTTCCAGAATGGTATCCGAAAGAACATATTTCCTTGGTGTCCCTACGATCTTGATCAGATAATCATACATATCGCTTTTGGTACACATCTGGAAAGAGCCTTCAAACTCTGTCAGTGTAATGCCGCCTTCTCTTTCCTCATATGCCTGTTTCATCTCAAGAAGCAATGCCTTTGTGGTCTTCTTATCCTCTTCGATCACCTCTGCAAGCCGCTCCAGCTCCACAGACTCTCCCATGGAAAACAATACGGCCTCCAGCACTGCCTTTGCCTTCTCCCTCTCCAACTGTCAATCCTCCTATGCCACATTCGAAGTTATCATAATATCTTCGAACGTATCCTCCTGAACAATAGAAACCTTTCCCAGCTTCATCAGCTCCAGCATCACAAGAAAGGTAACGATCACCTCCATCTTGCTATGCTGCTTCTCTAAAAGCTGCCTGAAGCTGAAGGTCTTATGGGTATGGATGTAATCCTCGATATAAACGGTCTTGACATCCATATCTATTTCATCCTTTTCAATATTTCCAAAGGTACTTCTGACTGGATCAATCTTTTCTTCCTGCCTCCTCATGACCAGCTTGAACAGATCCTGTAGTCTGCCAAGGGTAGCATCTCCAAGAAGCTCCTGGTAATTCACCGGTGGGCGGTACTCCTCCACTTCCTTTGGCAATGTCCTCCCCTTGTACATGGTACAGGCTGCATCCACCTGCCTGTCCTTTAATTCAAAGGAGATATACTTATACATCTTGTACTCTAACAGCTTCTGTACCAGCTCTGCTCTCGGGTCTTCCTCTTCTCCCTCCTCATTCACTTCCTTAGGAAGGAGCATCCGACATTTGATATCAAGAAGAGTGGCCGCCATCACAAGGAATTCACTCATCACATTCATATCCTCAGTCTGCATGGCTTTGATGTATTCCAGATACTGTGCGGTGATTTCCACAATGGGAATATCGTAAATATCTATTTTATTCTTTTCTATCAGATGAAGCAGAAGGTCCAGAGGACCTTCAAATACTTCAAGCTTTACAGGAATTGCCATAAAAACCCTTCCTAACTGCAGATTGCGATCGTTGCACTGGTTCCAAGCCTGTCCGCTCCGGCCTCAAGCATTTCCACCGCTTTCTCCTTGTCACGGATCCCGCCGGATGCTTTCACGCCCATGGTATCGCCTACTGTCTTTCTCATCAGTGCAACATCCTCTTTCGTTGCACCTCCTGTAGAAAATCCGGTAGAGGTCTTCACAAAGTCTGCCTTTGCTTCCATGGCAAGCCTGCAGGCTCTCACCTTTTCTTCCTCATTCAGAAGACAGGTTTCAATGATCACCTTCAGAACCTTGCCCTCACAGGCTTTTCTGACTGCCCTGATATCCTCAAAGACAACAGCATCGTCTCCGCCCTTCAAAGCTCCTACATTGATCACCATGTCGATCTCGTCTGCACCATCCTCTACTGCGATCCTGGCTTCTGCTGCCTTGGCCTTTGTGCTCATCTGTCCAAGCGGAAATCCAACAACTGTACAGACTCTCACGTCACTGCCCTGCAGCTCATCTGCCACAAATCCAGTATAATAGCTGTTTACACAGACGGACATAAAGTGATGCTCTCTTGCTTCTCTGCAGACCCTCTCTACCATTTCCCTGGTAGCATCCGCCTTTAATATGGTATGGTCAAATAATTTCGTATCCATCATTTCACTCCGTGTTTTTTCTATGCATATCAGCGTTTATTTTATCATGCCCGCCATTTTCAGTCAACGGGATGATCTCCCTTCCCGCCCTTCCGTGCTTCAAAAACACATAATTTATGGAATCATATTTCCGGCTTCACGATACAGACCATACCATTCTTCCCTGGTAAGCGGAATCTCTGATCCCTCTGCACTTTCTAGAAGCCTTCTGTCTTTGGTTGTTCCTAAAATCACCTGAATATCAGCCGGATGCCTTGTAATCCATGAAACCGCTATCGCTGCAGGAGTAACCTGATACTTTTCTGCCAAACGGTCAATCATCTGATTTAATCGCTCATAATGCTGCATGTCGCCTAGAAACGCCCCTTCAAAAAATCCTCTCTGAAACGGCGACCATGCCTGGATTGTAATATCACGAAGCCTGCAATACTCTAATGTTCCAAGCACACGGTCAATTCCCTGATCCACCTGCATATTCACTGTCATTCCACTGTCTATAAGAGGTGTATGAACCAGACTCAGCTGCATCTGATTAAACATAATCCGCTCCTCACAATACTTTTGCAGCAATTCTATCTGCATTGCATTTTGATTAGACACACCAAAATAACGAACCTTTCCTGTTCTCTTCAATATAGAGATCGCTTCTGCAGTTTCTTCCGGTTCCATCAAAGTATCCGGTCTGTGTAACAAAAGTATATCCAAATACTCTGTATTAAGTCTTTTTAAAATACCATCAACCGACTCTAAAATATATTCCTTTGAAAAGTCATAGTACCCATTTCGAATAGAGCACTTGCTCTGCAGAATAATTTTATCTCTGAAGGAGCTCCGCATATCCACAGCCCGGGCAAATAACTCCTCACACTCTCCGCCTCCGTATATATCCGCATGATCAAACATATTAATTCCTGCCTCCACAGCAGTTTCAATATGCCTTTGTGCCTCTTTTACACTTAATGAATTCAGACGCATACATCCCATAATAATATTAGATGCTTCTAACTGACTATTTTTAAATTTAAGATACTTCATTTTTTCCTCACTTTCTGATACACCAACAGTCTATCCCTTTCCCTGTTTCAAAGAAAGCTGCTCTGCTCCTATTATCGGTTCTTTGGTTTCAGATGGATCACCACAAGCTCTCCCGGATTAAAGATCCTGATCGGAAGTGTATGGGTTCCAAGTCCTCTCGACAGGATCATCTCCCTGCCTGCCTTTGTGAAGCGTCCCCCATCATAATGTGGGAACAGGCACAGTCTTGGTGAGATCACGCCTCCAAGCACAGGCAGTCTCATCAGTCCACCATGGATATGTCCGGAAACCGTAAGATCTGCCCCCCAGGCAGCATAATTGTCAAAATACTCCGGATTATGGGCGATCAGCAGGTTATATCTGTTCTCATCCGCCTTGCCAAGCATCTCCTCCATATAAGCTTCACTCATCAGCATTTTCGTGGGCTTATGGTAATACTCCCTGCCCACTTCCAATCCATAGATCTCCATATTATAATCGGGAAGATACCACTTATCATTCACAAGAAGCCGCACACCTGCCTGGCAGATCCTATCTGCAAAGACTGCATACCGGTCACCAAAGATCTCCGGAAACAGTCTCGTCTTCTGCTCATGGTTGCCATTTCCGTAGTACACCGGATACCGTTCTGCCAGTCTTTGCACAAAAGCAGCAATCTCCTGATTATCCTCCCTGGCTGAAGAAGTATACATATCCCCTGCAATCAGGATGGCATCCGGTTTTTCCTGCTCTATTGCCCGAAAAAGTCTTTCGTTCTGTTTTCCGAAGCTTTTATTATGAAGATCGGAAAGCAGAACAAAAGTCCCCTCCCTTTTCAGCTTGCCGGATTCACAGCAATATTCTCTTTTTACAAAGCGGTTGCAGTCAATGATCATTACTATGACAAAAAACAGTACAAGCACGCAGATAATAGTTATCAGGCAGTTCACGGCCATATTCCTTTCCAGTCATTCAGCTTCATCTTACCACTCTCTTTTACAAACTACAAAACAGTTTGCAGACCTTGAACAAATAATCTCCATATCGGGCTTTTTCGACTGAAAGCTCTGCCAGGATGGATACACTGCCAATCCTGTTCCCATTCAGCGAATATACCGCTTCTCCAACTGCCTCTCCCCGTTCTACCGGAGCCTGTATTTCTTCAGGCAGGCTGATGGTCTTTTCCACCTGGCTCAGGTTCTGACCATCGATATCAAGATATCGGAAGGAACCTTCATACAGGAGCGGCACCTCATCTTCAACACCGCCTGCCACCTTCAGTTTTCCAAGCGGATCTTTATTTTCATCCTCATACAGGGCACTGACACTGTAGCCATAGTTCAAAAGTGTCATGGCATCCTGAAACCTCACTTTATTACTTGGGGATCCCATTACCACAGCGATCAGATCAATATCATCCTTACTTGCTGTCGCTGAAAGACAATACAATGCCTTACTGGTGGAGCCGGTCTTCAGTCCTGTTGTCCATTCATACATCTTAAGCAGTTTATTCGTACTGGATAACGTAAACACAGAAGTTCCCTGACTGGTTTCATGTGTGATATCCTCCATCCAGATCCTGGTATATTCAAAAACCTGGGGATATTTTGTGATCAGCTCTCTTGACATGATGGCAACGTCCCTGGCTGTGGTATAATGATCGTCCGAATCTGACAGTCCACAGCAATCCTCGAAATGGGTGTTTTCCATACCGAGTTCCTTTGCCTTGTTATTCATCATTTGCACAAATTCTTCTTCACTTCCCGCAATAAACTCTGCCGCAGCAACACTGGCATCATTGCCGGAAGCAACTGCTATACATTTAATGATCGTATCCAGTGACTGTACCTCGCCCTCTTCCAAAAAGACCTGAGATCCGCCCATAGACTTGGCATGGGCACTGGTGACCACCTGGCTGTCTAATGTGATCCTGCCTGTATTCAGGTGTTCAAAAATAAGAAGGAGTGTCATGATCTTCGTGATACTGGCCGGGCTTCTTCTTTCATCTGCATTCTGTTCACAGATGACCCTGCCGGTAGAGGCCTCCATCAAGAGATAGGACGGCGCTTCTACTGCCGGGGAAGCCTGCAGCGGCAGGACGTTCATCACAAAGAGCATTCCACTCACAAGACAACACAGCAACGTTTTTTTTATTCTTCTCAACGCATATGCTCCTGACAGATATTCTATATTCATGCATATGCAGAGAAAACGTCTGGCATGCAAAGGATCCCTTCTTTAATACCATCTCGCCCGGAAAGAGTGATATTTATCGATCAGCCTGTCCTTTTCTTCCTGAATACTGGTTTTAAAAAGAAGGTAAAGCCGGATCAGATAGTCTACAGTCACAATGGCAAGGATCACAATACAGAGAATCCGTCCATAGGCCATATCCATAGCATCAATCAGATGCAGCACCCTTTCATGTAAAAACATGGTAATAATGATCGCATAAAAGCCCCAGGCAATGGTACTTTCGAGGCAGATGATCCCCTTATAGTTCATCGGCTTTTCTGTATAGTCCCACCAGACCTCTCCCAGAAGCTTCTGCATCATGATCCCTACCAGATATTCAAAAGTAGTAGCCAGGAAAGCCCCTGTCAGATACAGTGTTACATAATGACCAGAAAGCGGATTCAATACCAGATATCCAATCACTGCGCCAAATCCATATATCGGGCAGAAGGGTCCTTTGGCAAAACCCCTGTTTGTCAGCCTATGATTGCAGAATGACATGTACGCTGATTCCACAAACCATCCCAGAACACTGTAAATAATAAAAGCAGCAATCAGATGGTATACATCTGAGCCAAATAATTCTCTCGTCCACATAATCATGTCCCCCTTTATAAGACATAACGAATCATATCAGAAAAACTCTTCACATGCAACTCAAATAAGAACATTTTCAGTCCCGCCCGGAGGCTTTTTATGTCATTGGAACATTAAGTAATTTCCTTTGGCGCAAAAAAGTCTCTGACATACATCAGAGACTTTCCTGGCTATAATTAGTTGTATTTACGTTTTCTTGCAGCTTCAGATTTCTTCTTACGTCTTACGCTGGGCTTCTCGTAATGCTCTCTCTTACGGATCTCCTGCTGGATACCAGCTTTTGCGCAGCTTCTCTTGAAACGACGTAAAGCGCTATCTAAAGTCTCGTTTTCTTTAACGATTACGTTTGACATCTCGCACCTGACCTCCCTTCAGTCCCTTCCTAGCAGCATTGACTGATTGGGTTATTCTTGTGCATTCACATACACATGAATGATTATATACATATTTCACTCGTAAGTCAACCCATAATTTGCTATTTCATCACGAATTTTAATTATTTGATCTGTTCTTTCAGAACCTCAGCACTCTTTTTAATAGCCTCATCAATACCGGCAGGATTCTTACCACCAGCCTGAGCCATATTCGGGCGTCCACCGCCGCCACCGCCAACCAGTGCTGCAATTCCTTTGATCAGGTTGCCTGCATGGGCACCCTTCTTCATCGCACCATCTGTTGCCATGGCAACCATGTTTACCTTACCGTCAAGATCAGACATCAGAACAACTATGCCCTCTGCGATCTTGGACTTTAACTGGTCTCCCAGCTCTCTCAGTCCGTTCATGTCAACGCCTGATACCTTTGTTGCCAGCAGCTTCACACCGTTTACTTCTACAACCTGATCCATGACATCGCCAAGTGCTTCTTTTGCGGCCTTGCTCTTCAAGGACTCATTTTCACTCTGCAGAGCCTTCAGTTCAGCCATCAGATGCTCTGCTCTCTCAGTAAGAGAGGCCGGAGTTGTTTTTAAGATCCTGGCTGTTTCTGCCAGCTTCTCTTCCATTTCCTGATAGTAAGCAGTTACATTTCTGCCTGTAAGTGCTTCTATACGACGGATTCCTGCAGCTACACCGGACTCAGAAAGGATCTTGAAGGATGCGATATCTCCGGTATGTCCTACATGGGTACCACCACATAATTCCCTGGAGAAATCACCGATCATGACAACTCTTACGGTATCTCCGTATTTCTCACCAAAGAGTGCCATGGCTCCTGTCTTCTTTGCTTCCTCAAGGCTCATCACCTTTGTTTCCACAGGAAGATCCTCTGCGATCTTTTCATTAACGATCGCTTCAACCTTCTTTATCTCTTCTGCCGTCATAGCCTGTCCATGGCTGAAGTCAAAACGTGTTCTTTCGCCGTCCTGATAGGAGCCGGACTGCTCTACATGATCACCAAGCACTTCACGGAGTGCCTCCTGCAGCAGATGGGTTGCTGTATGGTTTCGACAGGTATTGCTTCTGTTCAGGGCAGATACCTCAAGCGTTGCTGTTTCTCCCTTTGCAATGCTTCCTGAAACAACCTTACCGATATGTCCTATCCTTCCACCGGGAAGCTTCACTGTTTCCTGCACATCGAAGGTACCGTTCTTTGTCACGATCACACCAAAGTCACCCTTCTGTCCACCCATGGTTGCATAGAAAGGAGTCTTTGCTGTAATAACAGTTCCCTCTTCTCCCTCTTTTAAGGAATCCTTCCACTCGTTGCCATTATTCACTGCTGCGATGGTCTCTTCTGCCTTCAGGGTATCATAACCGATAAATTCGCTCACAATACCGGCATCCAGCTTCTCATATAATCCATTATCAGCAGAAAGCCTTGTTGAAAAGTTCTGATTGTCTCTTGCCTTCTGCTTCTGTTCTTCCATTGCTTTCGCAAATCCATCCTCGTCTACAGAGAGCCCTTCCTCACCGGCAAGCTCTACCGTAAGCTCGATCGGGAATCCAAAGGTATCATAGAGATAGAATGCGGATTTACCGTCAATCTTGTCAGAGTCTGCTTCCTTCTTCTGCTCCAGGATCTTCTTGAATTCCTTCATACCATTCTCTACAGTGCTTTCGAAGCGGTCGATCTCCTTCTTCAGCTCTGTCAGCACAAACTCTTTGTTCTTCTTCAGAAGCGGATAACTCTCTGCATAGATCGTATCAATATACATCTCTGCTATATGCAGAAGATTCTGTGTACTGAGCCCCAGTACTCTTCCATGTCTTACCGCACGGCGGATCAGACGGCGCAGCACATAGCCAGCGCCTGCATTGGAGGGAAGAAGCTTCGCTTCGTCTCCGATCAGCATCACGCTGGTACGGATATGGTCTGCCAGGATTCTCATGGATCTGGTCAGCTTCTCATCTTCCTCATACTTTGTACCGGAAGCCTGCTCAATATAAGCAATAACAGGTGCAAACAGGTCAATTCTGTATACATCCCTTGTACCGTTCAGGAAAGCAAGAATTCTCTCAAGTCCCCAGCCGGTATCTACGTTTTTCTGCTTTAAGGGTGTCAGATGTCCGTCATGGTGCTTCTCATACTGCATGAATACATCATTACCAAGCTCGGTATATTTGCCGCAGTCACAGCCGGGTCCGCAGTCCGGGCCGCAGTCCGGTCTGTCTGCAATATAGAACATCTCACTGTCAGGACCGCAGGGTCCGTATTCCAGTCCCCACCAGTTATCCTCTGCAGGAAGATAGTAAATATTTTCTTTTTTAAATCCGGAAGCGATACGGTACTTTGCACCTTCCTCATCCCTTGGTGCGTTCTCATCACCTTCAAATACAGTAGCTGCAAGATGGTCTGCATCAAATCCGAATACCTGTGTCAGCAGTTCAAAGCTCCACTGGCAACGCTCCTTCTTGAAATAATCGCCAAGGCTCCAGCTTCCCAGCATTTCAAAGAAGGTTACATGGCTCCTGTCACCTACGGAATCAATATCATTGGTACGGACACAGCCCTGCACATTACAAAGTCTTGTTCCAAGAGGATGCTTCTTTCCAAGCAGGTACGGCATCAGGGGCTGCATGCCGGCTACGTTGAAAAGTACACCGGTAGACCCGTCAGATACCAGGGAAACTGCTCCTACATCCACATGTCCTCTTTCAATATAAAACTGCTTCCAGGCATTTCTCAGTTCATCTGAAGTGAATTGTTTCATTTCCTTATTCTCCTCATATTAGAAAGTAAACTTATCTGCAAAATAAGCATCCAGATCAGCAATCGCTACACGCTCCTGCTCCATGGAGTCTCTGAATCTGACAGTTACACAGCCGTCTGTCTCAGAATCAAAGTCATAGGTGATGCAGAAGGGTGTTCCGATCTCATCCTGACGGCGGTATCTCTTTCCGATATTCCCTCTGTCATCAAATTCACAGTTGTATTTCCTGGATAACTGGTTAAATACCTTCTCAGCACCCTCATTCAGCTTCTTGGAAAGTGGAAGCACACCGATCTTGACCGGTGCAAGAGCCGGATGGAAATGCAGCACAGTACGTACATCTCCCTCGCCGATCTCTTCTTCATCATAAGCGCCGCAGAGGAATGCAAGGAACAGTCTCTCCACACCTACGGAAGGCTCAATAACATAAGGAATATATTTCTGGTTCTTTTGGTCATCAAAGTATGTCAGATCCTGACCGGATACATTCTGATGCTGTGTCAGGTCATAATCGGTTCTGTCTGCGATACCCCACAGTTCGCCCCATCCGAAGGGGAACAGGAACTCTACGTCTGTAGTAGCCTTGGAATAGAAGGAAAGCTCTTCCTTGTCATGGTCACGGACACGCATTTCCTCTTCCTTCATGCCAAGGGACTTCAGCCAGTCGATACAGTATTTCTTCCAGTATGCGAACCACTCAAGGTCTGTATCTGGCTCACAGAAGAACTCCATTTCCATCTGCTCGAATTCCCTGACACGGAAAATGAAATTGCCGGGTGTGATCTCGTTACGGAAGGACTTGCCTACCTGACAGATACCGAAAGGAATCTTCTTTCTGGACGTTCTCTGTACATTCTTGAAGTTTACAAAAATACCCTGTGCTGTTTCCGGACGGAGATATACGGTATTCTTCGCATCCTCGGTAACACCCTGGAAGGTCTTGAACATCAGGTTAAACTGTCTGATATCGGTGAAATTGTGCTTGCCACAGCTCGGGCAGGGGATCTGGTTCTCTTCAATGAAATTCTTCATCTGCTCCTGTGTCCAGCCATCTACTGCTGATTCCAGCCTGATTCCCTTTTCCTGTACATAATCTTCAATGATCTTGTCTGCGCGGAATCTCTCATGACATTCCTTGCAGTCCATCAGGGGATCTGAAAAGCTTCCCAGATGTCCTGATGCAACCCATGTCTGGGGGTTCATAAGGATGGCGCAGTCCACACCTACGTTGGTTGGACTTTCCTTTACGAACTTCTGCCACCATGCCTGCTTGATATTATTTTTCAGTTCCACACCGAGAATTCCAAAATCCCAGGTATTAGCCAGTCCTCCGTAGATCTCACTGCCGGGATGTACAAATCCCCTTGATTTCGCCAGAGCAACAATTTTGTCCATTGTCTTTTCCATAACACACATACCTTTCATTTGTTTTAATTATTTATAGATGATATAGGCAGGCTCCCCGGACTCTTCCTTCAGGGTAACTGTCTTATATTTCTTGTCTGTCTGCACATTGTCACTTGTGTAGATCGCCTTGCCGTCAAGAACCACCGGATCCTTCATATCCGTGATCAGGATCCTTACATCACCGTCCATGTCAAGAATGTCAGCTTCCCCTACCGTTTCCAGAGGATTCCTGGTGCTGCTCAGAACCTTATTCAGATTGTAGCCCTCTTCCTCTGCCTCTTTCGGTGAACCCACAAAAAAAATGCCGTCATTAAAGGCCGCATAGTCCGCTGCACTCCTATAGGTCATTTTCACACTGGCTGTCCCATCCTTCTCAGAAACCTTCTCTACGGAAACTGCACTGTCTCCCACACTTCTGTTATAGGAGGCCGATTCCTCCAGAACCATCTGCTGCAGCTCATTAATATCATAATCTGACTTGTCAAAGCTTTCGCTTATGACACTCTTCACGCTGCCATCCTTCTGCAGTTCTGCCCTGCTTTCCTCTGTTTCACTGCCACACCCACTGGTCAAAGCCATCGTAAGCAGCAGTACAAGAAGGGCATTCGTCTTTTTCTTTGGTGAAACTAATCTGCTTCTCCACATAGATGCTGCACTCTTCCTCTCACGCCTGCAATTTATACCCAACTATTATATATGACTTATTATGGTTTTTCAATCAATATTTCGAGACTTTTAAAATTTCTGTCTATAAACCGCTTCCGGAACTCATCCGTAATTTCCTGCAGCTCCTTCAGTACTTTTTCTGTCACTGTGAAAGTATACAGCTTTTCCACTGGTGTTCCCACGATAAATGCAGCTGCATAAGCTGTAGATTCTTCATAGCTCTTATCCTTCGGCAATCCCGGATACTCTCCATTTAACGCAAGCGCCTTGATCTCAAATATGTACCGTACCAGCCGGTTATCCAGGTTTTTATGGCACAGAGCCCGGAGGGACTGATAGAGAAGCTTTAGCATTTCCTTTTCATCATTGTTTTCTCTGGTATAATAATCCATTACTTCCAGGAAATACATACCATAGCAGGCATTTTCAAAATCTTCCCTTAAGGGGGCAAAATAATTCTGGATCGATGCTTCGGATATGCTGTAGGATGTTCTTCCCTCATACAGCCTGAATTCTCCAAAGCAAAAGGGATTGGTGGAAGCAAGCAGCCTGCTGCCCTGTCTTCTTGCCCCTTTGGCAAAGGCTGCTATTTTCCCCCTTTCCCTCGTCAGCATCACAACTCTTCTGTCATATTCCCCGAAAGGTTCCGCCTTCAGTATCAGGCCGGTAACGCTGCACAAATCCTGCACCTTTCTCTTCTCCCTCTTCCTGTCTGCCTTCTTCCTGCTTTCCGGCTGAGTAGGAAAGATAATCCTCTACCTTTCCTGTCTTTAAAAACTGCTCCCAGTAATCTGTTTCCTTCATCTTGCGCCCCCTGATCCTGTTTCCTATTAGGGTTTGCTTTTTTTATTTTTCTATTCGTAATCCTTCTGATTATAGCCGAAATTTTTCAGCAGGAAATCACTGTCTCTCCAGTCCTTCTTGACCTTGACCCAGAGCTGCAGATTCACTCTGGAACCCAGCATCTTCTCAATATCTTTTCTGGCTTCTGTACCAATTTTCTTCAGCATGCTGCCCTGCCTGCCGATGATGATCCCCTTATGGGATTCTCTTTCGCAGATAATGGTCGCATCAATATCTACAATATCTTTTCTCCACTTCATCTTCTCAATGGTAACCGCTATGCCGTGTGGGATCTCCTCATCCAGACAGCGCAGTGCCTTCTCCCGGATCAGCTCCGCTACGATCTGACGCTGTGGCTGGTCAGTCACGGTGTCCTCATCATAAAAGGCAGGTCCATAGGGCAGATATTTCATAATACAGGAGATCAGCTCCTCTGTATTTTCCTTTTTCAGGGCAGAAACCGGAACGATCTCTGCAAAATCCATTTCCTTCCGGTACACATCGATAAAGTGCAGCAGCTCTTCTTTCTTCACCATATCGATCTTGTTGATCACAAGGATGACCGGTGTATTCTGCTTTGAAAGCTGCTCGATGATATGCTTCTCCCCTGCTCCGATATAATCGGTGGGTTCTACCAGGAAAAGGATCACATCCACCTCCCTGATCGCACTTTCTGCCGTTCCCACCATATACTCCCCAAGCTTGTTCTTGGACTTGTGGATACCCGGTGTATCGGTAAAGACGATCTGTCCCTCATCAGAGGTATAAACCGTGCGAATCCGGTTTCTGGTAGTCTGCGGCTTTCTTGAGGTGATCGCGATCTTCTGTCCGATGAGATTATTCATCAGAGTGGATTTTCCTACATTGGGTCTGCCGATCAGTGCGGCAAACCCGGATTTATACTGGTCATTCATGTTTTTCTTCCTTTTCTGTGCTCTCTGTATTCTGCACTGCAGCCCTGGCAGCATCTGCAGCCTTCTTCGCTGCTTTTTCCTCTGCTCTCTGTGCCTTTTTTATCTTTCTTTTCTTATGTCCTCTCACGATCCCCTTGATCACAAGTACAAATATCAGAAGCACGATCAGGAATACAACAATATAAGGCAGATCGATCAGAACACCTATTCCAAACTCGGAAAGTCCCTCTCCTACATCTTCCAGACTGTTTATAAAGCCGCTGCTGATCCTCTCCCAGGTATCCTGTTCTTCTACCGGTGTCAGCTTTTTCACTTCATTAATATAAAGATTCACAGTACTGTAATTTACCTGATTGTCCATGGTACGGAGCTGGGACTCCATGCTTTCGATCTGATACCGCACATCAGACAGCCTGCTCTCTATTGTAATGATATCTTCTACACTTTCTGCCTGCTCCAGCAGGTCAAGCAGTCTTTCCTGCTCTACCTCCAGCGCTTTCTTATGACTTTCCATATCCACATACTGCAGCGTCACATCTGTCACATTTTCACTTCTGCTTGTTACATTGGAGATTTCTGCCACATTGGAAAGAAAGCTGTCCAGCTTATCCTGGGGTATCCGGATAGTCAGGCTGGCATTTCGCAGGCTCTCCCCATAATAACTGCTGTTATTATAAACATTGCTGGATTCCACATAGCCGCCATACGCCTTTGTCTTTTCATTCACCCTTGCATAAAGTGTCTCGAACTCCTCTGTTTCCACATCCATGGAAACATTACGGATCAGCTTCCGGCTGGTATCCTGTACGGCGACCTCCTCCGGGGCACCCTCCTCTGCCACCGCCTCAGCAGTATCATACTCATATTCGTTGGCATACACATCCCCGGTATCATAAAAAGCACTTTCATAAGCACCGTCTGCTGACTTGGATGTGGTCATCATAGCCATATCCGAAGACGCACTGCCGCAGCCCGTAAATGTCAGTAATGCAGCAGCCAGTCCTGCTGCCAGAAAGCCTGTCCGTCTTCTGGTTTTCCATTCTCCGGTTCTGTTTCCTGTTTCTGTGTTTTCCTTTTTCATCCTTTCCCCTCCTTTGCATTTACTTCCTTCCGGGAAGCTGATCCCTTTAATGGAACAGCTGATCCACAGAAAGAAACAGTTTCTTCTCTTCCTTTATCTTCTCTCCGTTTCCTACTACGCAGAGACAGTCATCCTTCATAAAGGCTTCGATATAACAGGAAAGTCCCTTTATCGTTTCTGCTGTAGTTGCCAGCAGCTCATCCCTCTCCTGCTGGATCCTGTCCATCGTAAGACCGGTCAGATACCCTGCAAGAGAATAATTTCCTCTGCCCTTTGGTGTCATAGGTGTATCCAGTTCACTGACCGCACCTATGATAAACTGTGTTACCGTTCTTTCATCAGCCACATAATTCTTCACATAATCAGCAGCTTCCTGATAGGTTTCAATGGTCTTTTCGAGGTTCGGATCCCTATAGGAAACAAAGTAGGAATCTCCGCTTCTTGAGAAGGTACACATACATCCGTAGGCTCCTCCCTTTACCCTGACCTGCGTCCACAGATATTCATAGCCCATCATAACCTTTAAAACCCTCAGTGCTCCTGTAAAGGGAAGTCCCTTTTTCAGGAAGTTGCCGGCACGACATACATACTGTACCTGTCCGGCTGTCATAAAGGCTTCATTTTTCTTCGAAAGCTCCGGTACATAAGGAGTTCCTGATACCTCGTCTGTGAAAAGAGTACTTCTGAACTCTGCGATTTTCTCTTCAATACCGGCAAGTCCTTCTTCCGTGCCTGTATAGTCAATCAGAAGGTTTTCCGGACGGAAAATATAATGGATCAGTGCCTTCAGGTTCTTTTTCAGGAATTCCTTTTTCTCCTCAAAGCTGCTGTCCAGATCTTCCAGGAGTCTGCACTGTACCATACCGGAAAGCTGCTGTGCACAGGCTGCTGCCGGGGAGAAATAGGAAAGTGCACGCAGTGCAGCAACAGTATGCCCTGATCCTGTCATGGAAGCCTGCATCCGGCTTCTGCACTCGGCAATGATCTCCTTCAGCCTCTTATCATCTGTAAAATCGGATGTCAGCAGGATCTCCCTGATCAGGTCAAGTGCCTCATCCCTGTTTTCATAAAATACTTTGGTCTTGATCTCCAGCGTAGCCAGGAACTTTGAAAGATCTTTTGCATTGCCATAGGTTCCTGCCTGTACATCAATCCCGCCGGTTTTGCAGTTGACCTCATTAAACAGCTCTCCATAGCTGTAATGCTCTGTGTTGACACCCATCAGAACACTTTTCAGGATACCAACGTAAGGGAACAGCTCTGCCGGTACCTGCTTCAGATCAAACAAAAGCTTGATATAAGCGATCCCGTTGGTGAAGATATCGTGCACAAGCAGGGTGCTTCCTGCCAGCTTTCTTTCCTCATTGATATAAGGAGTGGCCTCTTTCTTCATGTCCTCCCGTTTCAGAAGCGGGATCGTCTCTAACGCTTCCTTTGTATCAGGTGCCTCCTGATATTCCCGGAGTGCTTTTGTATTCCTGACAATTGCGAGAACCTCTTCTTCGGAAAGTGTATTCTTATATGTCTGAAGCCTGTCATGAAGGGCTTCATCCTTCCTTGTGGTCAGTCCCTGTACCGGCTTTACGGTAAGGATCGTCTTATGCGGATTCTTCAGCAGATATCTGTCAATCAGCTCCTCATAATAACCCTCTGTAATAGCCTCCTTCAGCTCCTCATAGGTCTGATTGGCCTCGATATGCATAAAAGGCTCTTTCTTATCATACAGCCAGCTGTCCATTGCCTGCAGACCAAGCATCAGTCCTTTCGGATAGGAGCCAAAATCCCCTTCTCTGTATTTGAAGGTAAAGTAATTGACAGCCGCCTGCAGTGCCTTTCTGTCGATACCTTCCTCCACCAGCTTTTTCAGAGTATCCTCGATCACGGAAACAAAGGCTTCCTTCTGGTCTTCATCCGCATTCTTGGCTACGATACTGAAGTAGGGCTGTGCAATCCCATTTTCCATGGTGCTGTAAACATCCTTGCCGATCCCTGCATCAATCAGAGCCTGCTTTACCGGTGTTCCCGGTGCAGAACAGAGCACATAGTCAAGAATATCCATTGCCGCATACAGCTTTCTGTCAAGGCTGCTTCCCATGGAGACATTATAGGTCAGATAGGTGTTCTCCCTGACAGGTTCATCCTCCATAATGGAATATTCCTTTACGATCTCCCTTTTCTCTGCAAAAGGCTCCTGCTGCCGGATCTCTGAATCAATCGTAAGGCTGTCAAAATCCTTCAGATAATTCTCTTCCAGGAAAGTCAGATATTCTTCCGCATCCAGATTACCGTACAGGTAAATATAGCTGTTGGACGGATGATAATATCTCTGATGGAAGGAAAGAAATTCTTCATAGGTAAGATCAGGGATATCCTCAGGATCTCCGCCGGATTCCAGTCCATAAGTGATGTCCGGATACAGGGAATTCATGATCTCTCTCTCTACCACATCATCCGGGGAAGAAAAGGCCCCCTTCATTTCGTTATAAACAACACCGTTGATCTTCAGGTCATCTTCCTTATTTTCCAGCTCATAGTGCCAGCCTTCCTGGCGGAAGATCTTCTCTTCCTTGTAGATATTCGGATAAAATACGGCATCGAGATAGACATGAACCAGATTCTTAAAATCTGTGTCATTGCAGCTCGCTACCGGGTAAACTGTCTTATCTGGATAGGTCATGGCATTCAGGAAGGTATTCAGGGAACCCTTGGCAAGCTCAATAAAGGGATCCTTTACCGGAAAATTCCTAGAACCGCAAAGTACGGAATGCTCCAGGATATGGGCAACCCCCGTGCTGTCCTTTGGCGGTGTCCTAAAGCCAATATAAAATACCTTGTTCTCATCATCATTTAATAACAGGGTAATATGTGCTCCTGTCCTTTTGTGCTTCAGCAGATATCCTTCGGAATTCAGATCCTTGATCTGTCTCTTTTCCAGAATTTCATAGGCTGTTAATTTTTCAAGATTCTGTGACATAAATGCTATCCTTTCTTTTATACACTGAAGGTCATAAGACCAAGCTTTGATACGATAATTTCCCTGATGATCATCCCGGAAGCTTTCTTCCTTGCAAGGTTCATCTCCGTAAGTTCCTTCAGGGTCAGGATCTTCTCTGTGTAAACCATCTTTTTCTTTCCAAACAGGGATTTCTTCTCTGTCAGTACATTGACCTTTACTTTGATCCGGAGCTGTGCAAAGGTTTCATATAAAAAGCTGCCCTTTTCCAGGTAATAAAATTCACTTTCCAGCGTAGTTTCCAGCGAGGTTTCCTTCAGGAAATAATGCTGGATGATCGTTTTCATCTTAAAGGGAAGCATCTCCTGATCCATCAGCTCCGCATAGGTCAGTCTGGCACCAATATAAATATTGCCTGTATCCTGCATCACATATTTAAAGTCCGTATCCTGCAGTTCTTCCATTCTCTGCCTCTCGTCCATTCCATTCTCCTTTACAGGTCTTTCTCATGAGGGATTTTCGATATCCTCTATCGTATAACCTGACAGACGCATGGCATCCCTGACTGCCTTTTCGCTCAGTCCTGTCTCTGTGCACAGTTCTTCTACTGTAACCTTCCTGCGCAGCTCCTCAGACAGCTCCCTTGCCTTCTCTGCCACCTGGTTTACCTTTTTTAAAACCTTATTGTCCTTCTGGGTTTCCTCCATGCTATCACTGATAAAATCCTCCATGGCATCCATGACCATTTTCATCAGCATTCCTTCGGCCTCTTCCTTCTTTTCGAGGCATCCAAGCATGGTCACACCCATGGAAAGTGCCACGTTGCCTTCTCCGATCAGATCCTCCACAAAAACACCCTGCCCCGCATAAAGCTTTGCGATCTCCACCACCTTTGGCAGATACACCTGGATCAGCCTGCCCTGTGCATCTGTTTCTCCTGCCATGGCAGATAACGTAAAAGCATCCTTCTCTCCGTCTGAAAACACAGGAAGCTCCAGCAGTTCCTTTTTGTACTCTTCCAGATAATCGATCTCCTCTTCAGAAAGGATATCTTCCTCCTCTGCAGCGCTTTCTCCTATCGTGATATGATACTTCTCCAGATATTCAAACACCATGGCAAGCTGCTCTTTTGAAAGAGCCAGCACCTGAAACGCTTCTTCTACCTGTTCCTTCCGGATGCTGTTGCACTGTTCTCTGGCAAGACGCTTTACCTTCTCCAGTGTTTTTGCAAATAAAATCTCCTGATTTTCTTCCATCTTTTCTTCCTTCTTTATGAATTATGCTTTACATGCACGTGTGTAAACAGATGCTCCTGACAATATTCATAATTGCCATCGCACTTGGAGCAGAAACGGAACTCCAGCTCCGGATTGGTTTCCTCTGTCCTTCCGCAGACCGCACATTTGTGTCTTGTGATCTTAGAAGAATTCTTTACCTCCCGTTTGAATTCCTGTCTTCTCTTCATCTGCTTTGGTGACATATGGATCCTGCTCCTGCTGGTAAAGAAAAATACAGCAAAGTTCAGCAGGGACGCCGCTATGACAAAACGGTTTGCTGCTGTCAGGTAAGGATTTCCATAGCCTGCAATAAAATTATACACCAGAATCAGTCCGTAGATAATACCAAGGAACTTGACTTTGATCGGAATGAAGAAAAACAGCAGGACCTGCATATCCGGAAAGGTTGCTGCAAAAGCAAGGAATATGGACATATTCACATAGTAGGTGCTGAACATACCGGAAATCAGAGTGAAATAATTCTCTGCACCAACTGCTACCAGCACTTCTCCCTGGAAAAGATAAACAAAGCCCATCATGGCAAAGGCGCCCACCGCCGTAAAGACCATACCAAGCAAAAGGTATACATTATACCGGTAGGTTCCCCATGCCCTTTCCAGGCTGGTCCCGATCGAATAATAGAAATACAGCATGATCAGGGTAAAGAAATCAAAGCTTTCCGGCGGTACGATCAGCCAGGTAACAAGACGCCATACCTGTCCTTTAAACAGGATCGCATAGGGATTTAAAGTCAGATAATTCAGCATCACCGGATTAATCCAGCTGATCAGATATCCACAGGCATAAAACAGGATCAGTACCAGGGAAATATTCCTGATGGCATATTTGCCGAATTTTTTTTCAAAATTACTCATAGGTTTCATAAAAGAGCTCCTCCGGTCTTTCTTTTCAGCTTAATATGCTACATTTTATCATTCTGCCGGTAAATTGTAAACTCACGGAAGAAATTTAAGAAACAGACTATCCTTTCTTAACAAAATGTTAATTTATCCACATTGCAATTTAAAAAGTGCTGTCGTATAATAACTAAATATGTCCAGCTTTGTCGGACACATAAAATAAGAAGAAAAAGGTGGTTATTTTCATGGACCATACATATACTCTTGGAATCGACATTGGTTCCACTACCGTAAAAATCGCAATTTTAGATGAAACGCACCAGATCCTGTTTTCTGATTACAAAAGGCACTTTGCCAACATCAGGGAGACCCTTTCTTCCCTCCTGCAGGATGCCTATCAGAAGCTTGGAAACCTGACTGTCCATCCTGTGATCACAGGCTCCGGCGGTCTGACCCTTGCCAATCATCTAAAAGTTCCCTTTGTACAGGAGGTTGTAGCTGTTGCCACTTCCTTAAAGGAAATCGCTCCCAAAACAGACGTTGCCATCGAACTTGGCGGTGAGGATGCCAAGATCATCTACTTTGAAGGCGGCAATGTGGAACAGCGTATGAACGGAATCTGTGCCGGCGGTACCGGTTCCTTTATTGACCAGATGGCTTCTCTTCTGCAGACAGATGCCTCCGGTCTGAATGAATATGCCAAAAATTACCAGTCTTTATATACGATTGCAGCCCGCTGCGGTGTATTTGCCAAATCCGACATCCAGCCCCTGATCAATGAAGGTGCTACCAAGGAAGACCTTTCTGCCTCCATTTTTCAGGCAGTTGTCAACCAGACCATCAGCGGACTTGCCTGCGGCAAGCCGATCCGTGGCCACGTTGCTTTCCTTGGCGGTCCCCTTCACTTTCTATCTGAACTGAAGTCTGCCTTTATCCGTACCCTGAAGCTGGATGAGGAACACACCATTGACCTGGAAAACTCCCATCTGTTTGCCGCTATCGGTTCTGCCCTGAACGCCAAAGAAGATGTCTCCTACTCCATGGAAGAAATGGTGAAGAAGCTTTCTTCCAATATCAAAATGGAATTTGAGGTGGAACGCATGGAGCCTCTGTTTTCAAGTAAGGCTGAATATGACGCCTTCAAGAAGCGTCATGCCAGCCACCATGTAGAGACTGCTGACCTTTCCACCTATGAGGGTAACTGCTTCCTTGGTATCGATGCCGGAAGTACCACCACCAAGATCGCTCTGGTTTCCGAAGAAGGAAAGCTCCTTTACTCCTTCTACAGCAGTAATGATGGAAGCCCATTAAAGACAGCGATCCGCTCCATGAAGGAGATCAGTGAGCTGCTTCCCGAAAAGGCACATATTGTCCGCTCCTGCTCTACCGGTTACGGCGAAGCCCTGTTGAAGGCAGCTTTCCTTCTGGATGACGGAGAGGTAGAAACGGTAGCCCATTACTATGCAGCCGCTTTCTTTGATCCCAATGTAGACTGTATCCTCGACATTGGCGGTCAGGATATGAAGTGCATCAAGATCAAAAATCAGACCGTAGACAGTGTGCAGTTAAATGAAGCCTGCTCCTCCGGCTGCGGTTCCTTTATTGAAACCTTTGCCAAGTCCCTGAACTATACCGTAGATGACTTTGCGAAAACTGCTCTCTTTGCGGAGCATCCCATTGACCTTGGTACCCGCTGTACCGTATTCATGAACTCTAAGGTAAAGCAGGCACAGAAGGAGGGCGCCTCCGTATCGGATATTTCCGCCGGACTTGCCTACTCTGTTATCAAGAATGCCCTGTTTAAGGTTATCAAGGTATCCAGTGCTGACGAGCTTGGAAAAAACATCGTCGTACAGGGCGGTACCTTCTACAATGACGCCGTCCTCAGAAGCTTTGAAAAGATTGCAGACTGCGAAGCCATCCGTCCGGATATCGCCGGTATCATGGGAGCCTTTGGTGCTGCCCTCGTTGCCAGGGAGCGGTATACCTGCGGACAGGAAACCACCATGCTTCCCATGAACAAGATCCTTTCCCTGCAGTTTGAGACCAGCATGGCAAAGTGCCGTGGCTGTACCAACAACTGCCGTCTGACCATCAACAAATTCTCCGGCGGCAGACAGTATATTTCCGGAAACCGCTGTGAAAGAGGTCTTGGCAAGCAGAAAAATGCCGACAATATGCCAAACCTGTTTGAGTATAAGCTAAAGCGGGTATTTGACTACGAACCGCTTCCCGCTGACGAGACAAAGCGTGGCAATGTCGGTATCCCCAGAGTCCTGAACATGTATGAGAACTACCCGTTCTGGTTTACGTTCTTTACACGTCTCGGCTACCGGGTTATCCTTTCCCCACTGTCCACGCACAAGATCTATGAGCTTGGTATTGAATCCATTCCCAGTGAATCCGAGTGCTATCCTGCCAAGCTGGCACACGGACATGTGAAGTGGCTGATCGACCAGAAGGTAGACTTTATCTTCTACCCGGCGCTATTCTATGAAAGAAAGGAATTTGACGAGGCAAACAATCACTATAACTGTCCAATCGTTACCTCTTATTCTGAAAATATCAAGAATAATGTTGAAGAGATCGGACGTGGAGAAGCCATTCTCCGTAATCCCTTTATGTCCTTCCGTGATGAGAAGACGATCTCCGATGCCCTGATCAAGGAATTTAAAGAAATTCCATCTTCTGAGATTATTGAAGCAGTTCATCTTGCATGGGAGGAGCTGGCAGCGGCCAGAAGGGATATGCAGCATAAGGGTGAAGAGGTTCTGAAATGGATGAAGGAGACCGGTAACCGCGGTATTGTTCTTGCCGGCCGTCCTTACCATATCGATCCTGAGATCAATCACGGTATTCCAGAGCTTATCAACTCCTATCATATTGCTGTACTGACTGAGGATTCCATTTCCCATCTGGCAAAGCCGGAACGCCCACTGATCGTTTCCGACCAGTGGATGTACCACTCAAGACTCTATGCTGCAGCAAGCTATGTAAAAACCGTGGACAATCTGGATCTGATCCAGCTTAACTCCTTTGGCTGTGGACTGGATGCTGTTACTACGGATCAGGTAAATGATATTCTTTCCGGTTCCGGCAAGATCTATACCTGTCTGAAGATCGATGAAGTTAATAACCTGGGAGCGGCAAGAATCCGTATCCGTTCCCTGATCTCTGCGATCCGTGTCAGGGAGCAGAAGCATCAGGAGCGTGAGATCCACTCCTCCGCTATTTATAAAGTACCCTTTACCGAGGAGATGCGGAAGGATTATACAATCCTCTGTCCCCAGATGTCTCCGATCCACTTTGATGTACTCTCCGCTGCCTTTCAGGCCTGCGGCTATCACTTTGAAGTGCTTTCCAATGACAACCGCCATGCGGTAGATGTTGGACTGAAATATGTAAACAACGATGCCTGCTATCCTTCCCTTATGGTAGTAGGTCAGATCATGGATGCCCTTCTGTCCGGCAAATATGATGTCAACAAGGTTGCTGTCATCATGACCCAGACAGGCGGAGGCTGCCGTGCTACCAACTATGTAGGCTTTATCCGCCGTGCCCTGGAAAAGGCCGGTATGCCACAGGTTCCTGTTATTTCCCTGAACATGGCCGGTATCGAAAGCAACCCCGGCTTCCACCTGAATCTGGAAATGCTGATGCGTGCTGCCTATGCTGCCGTATTTGGTGATATTTTCATGCGCTGTGTATACCGTATGCGCCCTTATGAAAAGGAACCCGGCAGTGTCGAAGCTGTCCACCAGAAATGGGTTGAGAAATGCTGTGCCTTTGTTTCTGCAAAGCATATGAATTTCTTCACCTTCCAGAAGATGTGCCGTCAGATGATTGAGGAGTTCGATGCCATCCCCATCACTGACAGTAAGAAACCAAGAGTCGGCATAGTAGGTGAGATCCTTGTCAAATATGCACCTGCAGCCAACAACCATCTGGTCGAGCTGCTGGAATCAGAAGGTGCCGAAGCTGTCGTTCCGGATCTTCTGGACTTCATGCTCTACTGCTTCTACAACCAGATTTACAAGGCAGACCAGCTAGGCATGAGTAAGAAAACTGCTTTCATTTCAAGGCTTGGCATTGATGGCCTTGAATATCTGCGCAGCGGTGCCAGAAAGGCCTTTGAAAAGAGTGTCCACTTTGAGCCGCCCTGCCGGATCTACCAGACCGTAGAATATGCGAAGGAAATCGTTTCTATCGGCAATCAGACCGGTGAAGGCTGGTTCCTGACCGGTGAAATGATCGAGCTGATCCACAGCGGCGTCAATAACATCGTATGTACACAGCCCTTTGGCTGCCTGCCAAACCATGTCGTAGGCAAGGGTGTTATCAAGGAGCTGAGAAAGCACTATCCGTTAAGTAATATCGTAGCCATCGACTATGATCCTGGTGCCAGCGAGGTAAACCAGTTAAACCGTATCAAGCTGATGCTTTCCACCGCCCAGAAGAATTTAAAAGCACAGAATCAGGCAGACTGAGAAAGGAATTCTTATGATCAAACAGGAAATCAATGAGATCAAACGACTGTTTACCCCAAATAGCTGCTCCATCACCAGAATCTGCGGCTGCTATGTAGACGGTGAAAAGAATAAAAAAACTGATTTTAAGGAAGCATTTCTTTCTCTTCCTGAAGAAGAAATCTTCAAATATTTTGAACTGCTCCGGAAAACTCTTTCCGGAAGCATTGGCAAGAATCTGCTGAATCTGGAGTTTCCGACAGATACAGAGCTTGAAGGCGGCACCCAGGAATTTCTCCTAAAGCTTCGTGACAGCAAGCTGAAGGATGATGCCCTCCTGGAGGAATTTTATGACCGTGTGATCGGCTCCTACGAATATGTAGGCAACTATCTGATCCTGCTGATCCATGATGCCTATGATGTTCCCGGAAAGGCGCTGGATGGCATGACCATGGATGACGCCTCCGATACTGTATTTGAATATCTGCTCTGCTGCATCTGTCCTGTAGCCCTGTCAAAGCCGGGTCTCAGCTATGATGCCTCCCTAAATGAATTCCATAACCGGATCAGGGACTGGGTTGTCAATATGCCGGAAACAGGCTTTCTCTTCCCTTCCTTTAACGACAGAGCGACCGATATCCACAGCACGCTGTTCTTTAACAAGAACCCGGAAGAACCACACAGTGAATTCGTAGAAGGGATCCTTGGCTGCTCTCTGCCCTTATCTGCAGGAAGCCAGAAGGAAACCTTCCAGACCATTATCGAGGAAACTCTCGGTGAAGACTGCGAGTATGAAGTTGTAAAAAGCATCCACGAAAACCTTGCTGAAATGATCGAAGAGCATAAAGAAATCCCTGAGCCGCTTACTCTTGATAAAAAGGAAGTCAAGAACCTCCTTGAAAAAAGCGGTGTGGAAGAAGAAAAGCTGAAGGACTTTGATGCTCTTTATGATGCTGCTGCCGGTGATGACACGGCTCTCTTTGTCAGCAATGTGGCAAGCACAAGATCCTTTGAGGTCAAAACCCCTGATGTTGTCGTAAAGGTCAACCCTGACCGTGCCGATCTTGTCAACACCATGATGGTAGACGGCAGACGCTGTCTTGTCATTGAGATCAATGATCAGGTGGAAGTCAATGGCATCAATGTGTCTGTAGCAGAAAGGGCTCCCGAGTAGGAAGCCCTTTTTTGTCATTATTATTTTATACATTCTATTGTTCTGCCAGTTCCTCATAAAAATGAAAACTGTTCTTGCCATTCTGTTTCACATGATACAGTGCCTTGTCTGCTTTCATATAGTATTCTTCAAAGCTGCCTCCCTGCCTGCACATGCACAGGCCACAGGATAAGGATGCCGGCGAAGTCTCCGCATTGACATTTTTTGCTGCCTCAAAGCTTTCAAACAGTCTTCTCATCCGCGTGTTCATCTCTGCTTCCGATACTTCCGGCAGATAGAACAGGAACTCGTCTCCGCCCAGACGACAGACCACTGCATTCTCCATACACTCTGTAAGCATTGCTCCTACCAGTCTGAGTGCGCGATCCCCCGCCTTATGTCCATAGACATCATTGATCTTCTTCAGATTATCCATATCTGCAAATCCAAGATATCCCTCAAGCTTCTGCATTTTTTCAGTGATCAGCTTCTCACCCTTATTACGCATGGGAAGTCCGGTCAGATAATCCAAGCTTTCCCTGGCCTCTCTCTGACGTGCCAGCTCCAATTCGTGGATGTGATCCATTGTCTGGATCAGCGTGACAACCAGCAGTACCATCAGTCCTGCTCCGACAAAAATTCCAGACATCGACACAACACGGTACACCTCTGTCATTTCCAGTATGACCGCAATTATAACAGCCACCATTCCGATCAGCGGAAGCTTATATTTTTTCGCTGTTCCCCGGATAATATCACGGATAATAGTGATCAGTATCGTCAGGAATGTTCCTGCAATCACCAGATGGGACAAGAACATTGTCGTGATAAAATCTGCGATATCCAACACCTGTAATACTGTACATATCACAAAATTTGCACAGGTGATACACTCTGCCACATGATAGATCTTCCGGTATCCCCCCTGCTGAACACTGTCAATATAGAACAAAACAGGAACCGGGCAGAGCATTACTGCAAAGAAGCACATATCCGCCAGAATCGAGGCATTGGAAACAAACAGCTGGCGAAGCTTCGATTCCCCCAGCATCCACACTGCTCCCAGAATCATACACCATCCCAGATATTCCAGATCAAACCTTGTCTTGTACATGACACCAAGCACCAGGCTGAAAATCAGCACGGCCAGTCCGGCAAGCAGCACAAAACCAGCAATCATGGTCACCATAAAATAGCTATGGAACAGATATTCCCAGATATCTGATTTATCTCCGCAATATACTGTGTTGACAACACCGGAATATTTTTCGGTAAAGGACTGCAGCTCAATCCGCAGTTCCTGTCCGGCATCCTCCCCGGATGTTTCACAGAACACATACCGGCTGGCAGAATTTTTTCCAAAGGGTCTGGTATCCTTCGTATCATATACTGTCCTCAGCTCCCCACCGATAAAAATACGCACATTCTCAAGAGAGGCTCTTATGGCAATCGTATTTTCATTATAATCCTCAGGGAGTACTGACCGGATGACCAGAAACTCTCCAGCAGGCACATCATATCTGCCGGGAATCCGGATCTCCTCTTCTGTGCCATCTGCCTTTTCCTAGAAAAAGGCTCCAGTATAAGTAATGCTCTCTTCCGTAACTGTTTCCCTTTCGCTTGGGCATATACACTGTCCCAGCAGGAATGCCAAAAGCAGCATGACCATCACCATATAAAATACAATTCTTTTATACCTGTTGATCGTATATTTCTCTTCTGTCAACTTTTTCTTCCCCGTTATCATTAACTTCTGTGGCTTGTGACCCCAGTACCATTTTAAGGTGATTATACTCTATTTTTCCTTCTCTTGGAATAATTATTTTATCCCTAATCCCCACTTGCTTTTCCGGTTGCGGAGCCTTCCCTTTTTCGCTATAATGGGCATGGACATTATTGTGAAATATTTCATATTAAAAGAAAGGATCAACCCTATGGAAAAAATAGCAAGTTTTACCGTCAATCACATAAAGCTCCAGCCAGGTATCTATGTTTCCCGTAAGGACTCTGTCGGTGCTGAAACGATCACTACCTTTGACCTGCGCATGACAAGCCCCAATGAAGAGCCTGTTATGAACACGGCAGAGGTTCACACGATCGAGCATCTTGGTGCCACCTTCCTCAGGAACCATCCCGTTTTTAAAGACAAGACCATTTACTTTGGTCCCATGGGATGCCGTACCGGCTTTTATATGCTTCTTGCAGGGGATTACAGTTCAAAAGAGGTAGTTCCTCTTGTAACAGAATTATTTGAATTTGTCAGAGATTTTAAAGGTGAAGTACCCGGCGCTGCCCCAAGAGACTGCGGCAACTATCTGGACATGAACCTTTCCATGGCAAACTATCTCGCCAGGAAATATCTGGATCAGGTTTTATACGGGATCAGGGAAGACCGTCTGATCTATCCGGAATAAATTTTCAAAGCAAATACAGAAAGGACTATAGACATATGAAAAAAATCGGAATCATCGGAGCCATGGAGCTGGAAGTCAGCACACTGAAGGAAGCCATGACCGTTTCCTCTGTTACCACCTGTGCCGGCATGGACTTTTATGAAGGTACTTTAAATGACGCCGCTGTCGTTATCGTACGTTCCGGTGTAGGCAAGGTCAATGCCGCCCTCTGCGTACAGATCCTCACAGATAAATTTGCTGTAACACATATCATCAATACCGGTGTTGCCGGTTCCTTAAATGCCGCACTGGATATCGGAGATATTCTGGTATCAAGGGACGCCATGCATCATGATGTGGATGCTACCATCTTTGGTTACAGACCAGGCGAGGTACCCCAGCTTGGCATCTGTGAATTTGTGGCTGATGATCAGCTTGCCTCCCTTGCCATTGCTTCCTGCAGGGAAGTAAATCCGGATCTGCAGGTTCATCTTGGACGTGTTGTCAGTGGAGATCAATTTATCTCCTCCTCTAAGGTAAAGGAACGCCTGATCCAGGTCTTCCACGGTGACTGTGCTGAAATGGAAGGTGCTTCCATCGCCCAGAGTGCTTATCTGAACCATATTCCCTTTGTTATCATCCGTGCGATCTCAGACAAGGCGGACGGCTCAGCAGAAGTAGACTATCCTGTGTTTGAAGAGGCAGCTGCCAGACATTCTGCCCGCCTTGTTGCGGATCTGGTAAAAAGAATCTAATCAGTTTTTCTCCAGCATCCGTTCAATAAAGATACCATATCCCTTTGTGGAATCCTGTACAAGAACATGAGTGACAGCACCGATGATCTTTCCGTTCTGGATGATCGGACTGCCGCTCATTCCCTGTACGATCCCACCTGTTTCAGATAACAGCCTCTCGTCTGTGATCTGCAGGACAATTCCCCTGTTGATATTATCATTTCCGAGATTGATATCCGTGATCTCTACTTCATAGTTTTCAATATCACCACCAATAGAACAGCGTATCTGTGCAGGACCAGCCTCGATCTCCTGCTTCAGTCCTACAGGAAGGGCTTCCTGCTCCTTACCTGCAATATCCGGAGAGCAGACACCAAAGATCCCTCTTGTCGTATTTTCCGTTATGGTTCCCAGAATATTTCTGTCATCATATTCGATAAACCCCGTCAATTCTCCTGGTGATCCATTGCTTCCCTTTGTGATCCCGATGATTTCCGTATGATACAGTGTTCCTTTCTGCAACGCCATAAGCGTGCTGGTATCCACATCATTGATCCCATGTCCGAGTGCTCCAAAATGTCCCGTTTCATCTATATAGGTCATGGTTCCAACCCCCTGTGCATTATCTCTGATCCAGATGCCAAGCTTATATTCTCCCTGTTCATTTAGCTGCGGCTTTGTCATCACATACAGTTCCTCTTCATTTCTTTTTATCTTCAGAATCAGATTCTGTCCTTCACAACAGCTCACTGTTTCCATAAACTGTTTTTTCCCTTTTACCGGTTCATCATTGACCTCAAGGATATAATCCCCTGGCTGAAGAATGTAATGGGCAGGACTGCAGCTCTCCCCGCTTTCTCCCTCAAATTCTCCAACACCAACCACCAGAACGCCTTCAGTCTTCACATATATCCCAATCGGAATTCCCGCCGGTTTCAATCTGACATCATCAATAACTTCCACAGAAACATCCTTGAGCGGTATGACACCAAACAGTCTTACCTTCAGCTTATAGCTGTCAATCTGCTCTGCTTTCATCGTTACCGGTCTGCTGAAATCTACCATCAGCCCACTATCTGCGATCGTCTTCTGTCCGGCCGCCGATGTTTCCACCGCTTCCTTATACAGAATGCCTTTGGCGGGTACCTGGAAATCAAATGTTTCCTCCATACCTGATTTCACCATAATAGTCGCCGGAATTCTGCACCACAGACTATAATATCCAAATGCAGTCGTCATTCCTGTTCCAAATATCAGCAGTATATATAAGAAAAACCGGTAGGCTGCCAGTTTATTTCTATTATTCCTTTTGATCTGTTCCAAGCCTTCACATCCTTCTCTTTTCCATACAGAAGGTTTTTGAAATAATTTTTCTCACTTCTGCGGCACTCTTCCCGTATCCCTTCAAACTCAAAGAAAAAGGAACACGCTCTTTGCATGTCCCTTTTAGTATGTGAAATATGGATTTTTTTATGTTACTAATTCTTGGATTTTAAAGCCATCTGCTTCATCTCTCTGGCATTAGTCATAACAGCCTCTGTCACTTCGCCCCCGCCAAGGAGTCTTGCCAGCTCCAGAGCACTCTCTTCTTCCTTAAGCTCCCGGATCCTTGTCACTGTCCGTTCCCCTTCGATCTGTTTCTCGATCAGAAAATGCACATCCTCCATGGCTGCGATCTGCGGCAGATGAGTGATACAGATGATCTGATGCTCCCTGGAGAGCTGTCCCAGCTTTTCTGATACCTTCCATGCTGTTTTTCCGCTGATCCCTGCATCGATTTCATCAAACACGAGAGTAGGTGTTTCTTCTGTATCCGCGAACACCGATTTGAATGCCAGCATGATTCTGGAAAGCTCTCCCCCGCTTGCTACCTGGGAAAGAGGCTTTTTCGCTTCTCCAGGATTGGTAGAGATCAGGAACTCTGTTCTGTCATAGCCCTGCTCGGAAAGATATTCCTCATCACTTATAACGGTAACTGCAAAATCTACATTAAGGAAATTCAGATCTCTCATTGCTTCTGCCAGTTTCTTTGATAATTCCTCTGCTTCCGCCTTCCGTATCCCGGATACCGCCTTACAATACTGAAAAAGCTTCTCCTTTTCTTCTGTCAGCTTTCCCGAAAGCTGCCGGTAATATTCCTCATAATCTGAAAGCTGCATCAGCCTCTTTTTCTTTTCTTCCAGCTCCTGAAGCACTGCTTCAACAGTCTGTCCATACTTTCCCTTCAGATGGTTAATCAGATCCAGTCTGTCTCTTATCCTTGCATACTCTTCCTCATCGAAGGTAAGGCTTTCCTGATAATCTGCCATGGATCTGTTAAAATCATTCAGCAGATTGTCTATTTCAAGAAGCTGGTCTGCAAGTATCCCTGCTTCTTCATCCAGCATGATCACATTCTTCAGTTCCCTGACTGCCCTTCCGATCAGTTCTCCGGCACTGCCATCCTCTTCATAGCCGGTTATACCATAAACAAGACCTGCCGTTTCCTGAAGCTGTCTGGCACTGCTCATTTTACGATAGCTTTTTTCCAGTTCTTCTTCCTCTTCGGGAATCAATGCTGCTTCTTCGATCTCATTTACTTCAAAGGAAAGCAGATCCATTTCTCTTTTTCTTGTCTGCTCATCCAGGGCATTCTCCGAAAGCTCCTTCTGCAGCTGCCTGTATTCCCGGTAACTCTTTTTCAGATTATCTTTCAGTTCTGCAAGCTTTTTCCCTGCAAAAGCATCCAGCAGCTGTGCCGGTTTCTCCTTACCTAAAAGCTGCTGGTGCTCGTGCTGTCCACACATATCAAGAAGTACACCTGAAAGCTGCCTGAGCTGTCCCATGCTCACGCTCTCTCCGTTTACCCGGCATATACTCCTCCCCTGCATAAGCTTACGCTGCAGGATCAGTGTATTATCCTCTATAGGGAACTCCAGCTCCTCTATTCTTTTCTTCTGCTCTTCATTCAGGGAAAAAACAAGCTCGATCAGTGCATATTCAGCACCGGTTCTGATATAGTCCTTATCTGCCTTTGCGCCAAGTGCCAGATTGACAGATCCTATAATAATAGATTTTCCGGCACCTGTTTCACCGGTTAATATATTCAGTCCTTTTTTAAATTCCACTTCTGCTTCGTCAATCAAAGCCAGATTTTTTACATGTAAGCTTTCCAGCATTTTTATTCCTCCTGCCAGTGCAAAACAGTTATTCTTCCAGTACACTGCGGATCTTTCCCATAGCGGTCTCCGTTTCCTCTGTTGTTCTGACTGCTATCATGATCGTATCATCCCCGGCAATAGATCCGACAATCTCCTTCAGCTTCATGGCATCGATTGCCGCTGCCACTGCCATGGCCATACCGGATACTGTCTTCACTACAAGTATATTCTGTGCCATATCCATGGAAACAAACCCGTCCTTTAATACACGGATATATTTATCGCTCAGATAATGATCATTGTGTGGCAGTATCGTATATCTCTGTCTTCCATCCCCACCGGAGATCTTGGAAAGCTTCAGCTCTCTGATATCTCTTGATACCGTAGCCTGAGTCACATGATAGCCGGCTTCCTTCAGACGATTTGCCAGCTCCTCCTGGGTTTCAATCTCATATTGCTCTACCAGTTCTTTAATTTTTTCATGTCTGCTTTTTTTCATTTTTCTATCCCATCTTGTTATGAAGGCTTTCCAGAAAGCTGACCCTGCTCAGCTTGATGATCCCTGTCGTCCTGCTGGAGCGTCTGATCACGATCCTGTCTCCTGTACGGAGCGTCACTCTGTGATTTCCATCAAAGCTTGCCTCGACCTCCTGAACTGTCCCATCATGTCCTGTGTCTATGCTGATAGTCACTTCATCCTCCGGTGAGAGCACAATACTGCTGTGCTGCATGGAATGTGGACAGATCGGTGAGATCACCATGAGCTGCGCCTTGGGATCCACCACGGGACCTCCTGCCGACAGATTATAACCGGTAGAGCCTGTAGGTGTTGCCACGATCATGCCATCTGCACTGTATCTGTGCAGGAACTGCCCGTTAACACTGATCGTAAATATAATGATCTGCAGGCTTCCCTTTCTGGTAATCACAATATCATTGAGTGCCTGCGTGGAATCCTCCGGCATATCCCTGTCCTCTTGAAATACATCCCCCGTCAGCATCATACGCTTCTCGATCTCATAATCTCCTTCGATCAGACGAAGCAGAGCATGCTCAATATCCGTCTTATTGACTTCTGCCAAAAATCCCAGGGTACCCAGATTGATCCCTAGGAATGGCACTGTCAGATCCGCCAGATCTGCCGCTGCCTGCAGCATGGTTCCATCACCACCTAGAACAAGCACGCAGTCTATGTTCTCTGGCACCCCTGTGCTGTCTGTATGCCCCTTTTCCTTCCTCTTCTGATTATCCTGTTGGATATAACAGTTCTTTCCTTTTTTCTGCAGAAAGTCCCGGATCTGATTTGTAACCTGATAATCCGGATCCTTGGAGCGGTTCGTTATGATATAAAAATTTTCCACGGCTCTATTCTCCTGCATTCAGCCCCTCATGTGCCAGCAGAACAGTCTCTGTGATCAGTTTGTTCATTGTTTCCTGATAAGAATAACCACTTTTCTTTTCTGTAATCTCTTTTAACATTTCTTCTGCTTCTGTCTCTGTCACAGCTTCTGTTCCCCTGATCCGCTCTTCATTCTTACGGATATAGACAAGATATTCAATATTTCCCTCCGGTCCCTTGATCGGTGAATAGTCAAGGCTGAGCACATCAAATCCGATCATATAAACATAATCAATGATCTTGCGGATGACCTCCTCATGTACCGCTTTATCCCTGACAACACCCTTTTTCCCGATCTTATCCCGTCCAGCTTCAAACTGCGGCTTGATCAGGCATACCATTTCTCCTTCTTCTGAAAGGATCGCCCTTGCCGGCAGCAGGATCTTGGTCAGGGATATAAAAGAAACATCCACTGATGCAAAATCCGGTGTATCCTCAATATCCTCTGGTTTCAGATAACGGAAATTCGTTTTTTCCATACAGACAACCCGCTCATCATTCCGAAGCTTCCAGTCAAGCTGCCCGTGTCCGACATCTACAGAATAAACCCTTTTTGCCCCATTCTGGAGCATACAGTCTGTAAATCCCCCAGTCGATGCACCAATATCCATGCATATTCTATCCTGCAGGGAAAATCCAAACTTTTTCACTGCCTTATCCAGCTTTAAGCCCCCTCTACTGACAAAGGGCAGTGTATTGCCCCGGATCTCCAGTCTGATCTTTGAAAGCTCAAACGTAGTTCCGGCTTTGTCTTCCCGCTGTCCATCCACGAAAACATCTCCTGCCATGATAATGGCTTTTGCCTTTTCCCTGGAGGCAGCATATCCCTCCTGAACTAATATCACATCCAGTCGTTCTTTCATCTATGATTCCCAGCTTCCTGTCATTCTCTTTCCTTTAATCTGGCAAGTATTGCACCAGCAATACTTTCTGCATCAATACCAATCTCCTTTTTCAGGAGATCTACGTTGCCATGCTCTACATATTCATCCGGAATTGCAAAATTCAGCAGCTCCCCTTCACCCGGAAGGGTATCAAAGTACTCTCTGACTCTTTCTCCGTAGCCGCCGCTCGCCACATTCTCCTCCATGGCAGCTGTGATACCATGATGCTTCTTGGCATATTCTACGGCCTTTTCATCGATCGGTTTCACAAATCTGGCATTAATCAGACTGCATCCATAGCCTGCTTCCCGGATCAGCCTTCTGACCTCTTCTGCAGTCTTTACCATACTTCCTACTGCCAGAAGACAGACATCCTTCTCCAGATAAATGGCCTCTGCATGGAAGGATTCTATCGGTGCCCGGAATTCCTTTAATCCGGCATAAGCTTCTCCCCTCGGATAACGGATCGCCACCGGCGCATTCAGACTTAACGCATATTTCATCATATCGGATAATTCCCATTTGTTTTTCGGCGCCATGACATGCATATTGGGAATAGAAGACAGATAGGAAAGATCAAAGATTCCCTGATGTGTTTCTCCGTCACTTCCTACAATACCAGCTCTGTCAACAGCAAACACAACCGGCAGATTCTGGATGCAGACATCATGGATGATCTGATCGTATGCCCTCTGCAGGAAGGAAGAATAGATTGCCACTACTGGCTTCAAACCGCCAACTGCAAGCCCTGCTGCAAAGGTGACAGCATGTTCTTCTGCGATTCCCACATCGAAGAACCTGTCCGGATACATATTCCGGAACCGCTTTAAACCGGTTCCATCCGGCATGGCTGCCGTGATCGCTACCACCTTTTCATTCCTTGCTCCCAGCTTACACATCACAGTTGAAAAAATATCGGTATAATTAGCTGTTGTTCTCGGATTTAAAGGAATTCCTGTTTCTGTATCAAATGGCTCCGCCCCATGGAATCTTGCGGGATGTCTCTCTGCCGGCTCAAAGCCTTTTCCCTTCTGTGTGATCACATGTACAATAACAGTATTTCTCACGCGCTTCGCTTCCTGGAACATACGAAGCATCGCAGGGATATTATGCCCATCCACTGGTCCAAGATAGGTAATCCCCATGTCCTCAAAAAACATTCCAGGAACCACAAGCTGCTTAAAGCCACTCTTCGCTTTACGGATACCCTCAACGATCCGGTCACCCCTTGGTATATCCTTCAAAGTATTATACACACCCTCTTTGATATCCAGATAGGCATTCGCTGTACGGATATTATTCAGATACTTGGAAATACCGCCTACATTTTCTGATATGGACATATTGTTGTCATTTAAAACAATAATGAAATTGGTTTCCAGCTTTGCTGCATTGTTCAACGCTTCATAGGCCATACCGCCTGTCAGGGAACCATCCCCGATCACAGATATGACACTGTTCTTCTGCCCCTGGATATCCCTTGCCTTGACAAGACCAAGTCCTGCAGAAATAGAGGTTGAACTGTGTCCGGTATCAAAGCTGTCGCAGTTGCTTTCCTTCCTCTTGGGAAATCCGCTCATTCCTCCGAACTTACGTAAATTGTCGAACTGATCCTTACGGCCTGTCAGAAGCTTATGAGTATAAGACTGATGCCCCACATCCCATATGATCTTGTCCTCCGGAAGCTGAAAAGAAAGATGCAGTGCCATTGTCAGCTCTACCGTGCCAAGGTTTGAGCCCAGATGCCCTCCGGTTTTGGAAATATGTCCGATCAGGAACTGCCTGATCTCTTCTGCAAGTGCAGGATAATCTTCCGGATTGATTTTCTTAATATCATTTACCGCATTGATTCGGTCAAGTAACATATAAACACCTTCTTTTCTTCTGTCCGGTCTACTTCTGCCGTGTGATCAGGGAATCTATCAGGCTGATCAGAAACGGATTTTTCTCCTGAAAGGAACTAAGGATCTCTTCTGCTTCTCCAGAAAGCCGCTTTACGTCTTCCCTTGATTTTTCGAGTCCATTTAATGATACATAGGTAAGCTTGTGATTTTTCTCATCACTGCCAATGGGTTTTCCAAGGATTTTTTCATTGCCTGTCACATCCAGGATATCATCCTGGATCTGAAATGCGATTCCAATATCATAGGCCGCTTTCTCAAGAGACCCGATCTCTGTATCTGATGCTCCTGCAAGAATACCACCGATCATAAGAGCTGCCTGGATCAATGCCGCTGTTTTCTTTTCATGGATAAACAGAAGCAGTTCTTCTGTAAGTGGAAGCTTTCCCTCTTCTGCTTCCAGATCCCCGTTCTGTCCGCCAATCATTCCATAAATGCCGGCCTTCTCTGCAAGGATCTGAAGTGCTCTGGCAACACGCTTCATTTCTTCCAGGTCATCAGCCTTGTCAAAAGCTTTGACAGCTGTCTCATAGGCATAGTTCAGAAGTCCATCTCCTGCAAGTACTGCCATACCTTCTCCATATACGGTCCAGGTCGTCTTCCTTCCTCTCCGGTATTCATCATTATCCATAGCCGGCAGATCATCATGTACAAGAGAATAATTATGGATCATTTCAAGAGCTGCCATAAAGGGCTCGATCACTTCTCCCTGCCCGCCAAACAGAAGAAAGCTCTCCTTCATCAAAACTGGTCTGAGTCTTTTTCCTCCTGCCAAAACACTGTAGTTCATGGCCTCGATCACTTTTTTCTGATACCCTTCCTCTTCCGGCAGATATTTTTTTAAAATATCTTCTGCATCAGCAGCCTTCTGCTGCAGCTGTTCATTAAAATTCATCTGTACCCCCATCTTCATTCAGCACCAGAACTTTCTTTTCTACTTTATCAATAATTTCATTACACTTTTTGACGAGAAGCATGCCTTTCTGATATTCCTGAAAAGACTGTTCCAGCGTAATATCATCCTTTTCCAGATTTTCAATCGTTTCCTGTAACCTGGTAAAGGCCTCTTCCAGTGAGATCTCTTTCTCTTCCCCCATTCGTTTATTCCTTTCCTGTTACAGAAGCATACAAACTTCCATTTTTCACATAGATCTTCAGCTCATCACCTGTATGGACACGGTTTACATCATTTACGCATCTGCCCTCTGCATCCTCCACATAGGAAAATCCCTGATTCAGTTTATCCAGTGGTGACAGCCCCTTAAGCTGCTCAATATATAAAGCAAGCTGATGTCTGCTTTCCCCTGTTCTGCCATTCATCAGCGCCATAAGCTGTTCTTCTGTATGTAACAGCCACATTTTCTTTTCACGGATCCGAGAAATCGGAGAATTCATTTTCAGTCTGGCTTCCTGATTTTTAAGCTGCAGCCTGCAATAGGTAAGCTTCTGCTCCAGTGTACGGTTTAAGACCGTTTTCTGCCCGGAAAGCCGCTCCATAAATGCCTTCACATCATACACAGCAAGCTCCGCTGCCGCTGATGGTGTAGGTGCCCGCAGATCCGATACATAATCAATGATCGTAGTATCTGTTTCGTGTCCCACCGCTGATATGACCGGGATCTCACAGTCAAAAACAGCTTCTGCTACTGATTCTTCATTAAAGCACCAGAGATCCTCTATAGAGCCACCGCCTCTTCCTACAATAATGACATCTACCTTCTGTTTCTCCAGTGCATGTATTCCCCTGATAATGCTTTCTGCTGCACCGTCTCCCTGTACAATTGCCGGATAAAGGATTATCTGCACATAGGGATTTCTCCTGGTCGCGATATTGATAATATCCCTGACTGCCGCACCCGTCGGTGCTGTGACAACACCAAGTGTCCTGATATAAGGAGGGATCGCCTTCTTATACTCGGCTGCAAACATCCCTCTTTCTTCCAGTTCCTTTTTCAGCTGTTCATATTTCTCATACAGGGCACCTGCACCGTCTCTGGTAATATTTTTGGCATACAGCTGATACTTTCCGTCTCTTTCATAAACATCAACTGTTCCCTGTACAATGACCTGTATTCCTTCAGTAAGCCGAAACGCAAGACCGGAACGGTTTCCAGCAAACATCACGCAGGAAATCGTTCCTTTTCCATCTTTCAGCGTAAAATAAATATGTCCCGAGGAATGATATTTACAGTTACTTACCTCTCCCTTCACAAAAAGGGACTGCAATAAAAAATCCTGGGAAAACATATTTTTAATATATGAATTTACTTGGCCAACAGTGTAAACATTCTGCATTATTTATCTTCCTGAACAAATTTTGCCAGAACACCATTGACAAATGCAGATGAAGAATCCTGTCCAAACTTCTTGGCAAGCTCTACAGCTTCATTAATTGCTACTCCTGTAGGTATCTCTTCATCAAATAAGATTTCATAAACAGCAAGACGCAGGACTGTCAGATCCACTTTACCCATTCTGCCTGTATCCCAGCCTTCCACCTTTTCATTCAATGCAGCATCGATTTCTGTCAGTTTCTCAAGAATCCTGTTCAGCTTGTCTGTAATATAAGCAGTATCTGCCACATCAGCCTGATTTTCCTCTTCTTCAAAGAAAAACTCTGTCTGCTCCGGCATTTCCTCTCTGTTATTAAACTCCACACGAAAAAGAAGCTTGAATATCTGCTCTCTCAGTTCTCTTCTGGTCATTTGTTTATCCTGCCTGTATTCTTTCTCACATGCCAACGCCGGCAACTCTGATATTCACATCTGTTACATTCAGACCTGTCATACTCTCGATCGTAGATTTTACCTTGTCCTGCACCTTCTGGGAGATTGCCGGAATGCTGTATCCATATTTCACGATCAGGGTAATATCTGCCTTCACATTCTTGCCATTGACCTCTACCTTTACGCCCTTTGCAAGACTCTTAACTCCCATTTTACTTGCCAGCTCATTGCCGATATTTCCAGCCATGGAAACTACGCCTTCAACCTCAGTTGCAGCGATACTGCCAATAGCTGCTACTACATCATCAGCGATCTTGACAGTTCCAAAACTATCATCATCCTGTAATACATAAGTGTTCTGTTCCATTGTCTTTTCCATGATCCTGTTCCTTTCTTTATGTCAGTTATCTGACTTTCATCATACCAAAAAATACGTTTTTTGGAAAGCCTAAATCCAATTTTCCTCTTACAGCCAGAAGCTCAGGCTCTGCTGCTCCCTGTTATCCGCATAGGATACTGTGCCCTCTGCACCATGCAGGTAGGAAAAGATCCCCTGTTCTTTGATCAGATACCGGATCATCTCCTCATAAACTGCCACATCTGAACATTTCAGCGTCACATAAGAGCTTCCCGTATCATATGCCATCTGGAACAGTTCTTCCAGCTTCTGTTTGTCTACAGAAGTAAAATATCTGCCTTCCCTGACATAATAATTATCCGTCATGTCATCACATACCGGCATGGACGCACCCGTATCAATAGAATGTGTCGCTGTCAGCTGAACTGTTGTTACACACAGATAATCATAATTGATCGGCGGTATGCTCTCCTCACCCTCTGTGCTGCCCTCTACCATCTGATAGGAAGCATCCCCCCAAGTAGTATCTATATAATACCAGCTTCCATCCAGTCTTGCCAGATTCCAGGCATGTCCCTCTCCGGAAAGCACTCTTCCCATCACAAGCGTTGCATCTATTCCTGCCTGATTCAGCAGATACTGTGTTGCCTTGGCATATCCCTGGCACACACTCCTTCCATACAGAAAAACAGAGCATATATTCTGATTATCCGGCGCCTCTGAATCGTATTCTGTAGAATTGATGATATACTCGTAAATATATTTGGTCTTTTCATAGTCGTCCATGTCAGGAGTGATGCCCGTAAGGCAGTTTACTGCATAATCCCGGATCAGCTTCTTCCGGCTTTCTGCTTCTTCCTCATCCATGGTATAGGTTCCGGAAAATGTGATCTTCTTTACCTCACTGCCAAGGGTATATCTGGTAAATGTATATCCCTCCACATAGAATATCTCCGGATGGTCGTTCAGCACATACTGGAATATCCTCTCTATGGTGTCTGTTTCAAGACAGGATAACGGAATATCCTTCTGAAAATGCTGTAGAATGTCCAAAATCTCCACATATACAGTCTGATCCTCACTGTGAAGCTGATCAAAATAGAACTGGCCATTCTGCCTTTTTTTCAGGCTTTCCGCCACATCACTATTCATTTCACCGGTTCTTGGAATCTGTTCTTCCACGGCCGGAGTTTCCTTCGCCTGTTCCTGATCCATTCCTATTTCACCAGACGTACATCCGGTAAACATCAAAGAAAGGATCAGGGCTGTCGAAAGCCATCTGTTTTTCATTTAATCACGTCCAAACTCTGATAATACAAGTCCTTCATTTCTCTCAAGAGTCATACCTATGCTCCAGGAATTAATAAACAGCAGAAGCGGATTTCCCTTCAGATCCTTGATCTTCTTCATATCGGAGGTGCCTGTCAGCTTTGTCAGATCAATATCTTTATTCTCGATCCATCTGATATGCTCATAAGGCAGCGGCTCCAGCTTGATCTCAACATTATATTCATTTTCCAGACGGTATTTTAAGACATCAAACTGCAATACACCTACCACACCGACAATGATCTCTTCCATACCGGTATTAAATTCCTGGAAAATCTGGATTGCACCCTCCTGTGCAATCTGGGTGATCCCCTTCACAAACTGCTTTCTCTTCATAGTATCGATCTGCCTTACCCTTGCGAAATGCTCCGGGGCAAAGGTCGGGATCCCCTCATAGCAGAACTGTTCCTTTGGCATACACAACGTATCCCCGATAGAAAAAATACCAGGATCAAATACCCCGATAATATCACCGGCATAGGCCTCTTCCAGGATCTTTCTTTCGCTCGCCATGATCTGCTGGGGCTGTGAAAGACGCATGATTTTATTTCCCTGTACATGCTTGACTTCCATGCTTGCCTCATATTTACCGGAACAGATTCTCATAAATGCGATCCTGTCACGGTGTGCTTTATTCATATTGGCCTGTATCTTGAACACAAAAGCAGAAAAGTCATTCTCTGTAGGTGAGATCAGTCCGATATCCGCCTTTCTTGGCAGCGGAGTTGTTGTCATCTTAAGGAAATGCTGCAGAAAAAATTCCACGCCAAAATTGGTAAGGGCTGAACCGAAAAATACCGGTGTCAGCTCACCTGCCTGCACGGCTTCCAGATCAAATTCCGCACTCGCACCGTCCAGAAGATCAATCTCATCCATCAGCGTTTCTGCTGCTTCCTCTCCTATCACTGTATCCAGCTCTTCTCTTCCGGCCACAGGAATATGCCTGGTCTCCCCCTCTTTGGTTCCCTTCTCAGTATCTGAAAAGGTGATCACCTCCTGCTTATGCCTGTCATATACTCCCTTGAAACGCTTACCGGAACCAATAGGCCAGTTAACCGGACAGGTGGCAATACCAAGCTCTTTTTCAATTTCATCCAGAAGCTCAAAGGTATCATTGGCATCCCTGTCCATTTTGTTAATAAAAGTAAAGATCGGGATCTTTCTCATGACGCAGACCTTGAACAGCTTCCTTGTCTGTGCCTCTACACCCTTGGATGCATCAATGACCATGACTGCTGAGTCAGCTGCCATCAGTGTACGGTAAGTATCTTCTGAGAAATCCTGGTGCCCCGGTGTATCCAGAATGTTGATGCAGAAGCCGTCATATTCAAACTGCAGAACAGAAGAAGTAACGGAAATACCTCTCTCCTTCTCGATCTCCATCCAGTCAGATACAGCATGTCTGGCCGTCGCCTTTCCCTTTACACTTCCTGCCAGATTAATAGCGCCTCCATACAAAAGGAATTTCTCTGTCAGCGTCGTCTTACCTGCATCAGGATGCGAGATGATCGCAAACGTACGTCTTCTGTTGATTTCTTTATCGTAATTTCCCACGTTTTTTCCTCCAAGTGATCGTTTTGTATTTAAAGCATGGATGTGCCTGCGATTTTTGATGGTACCTGGAAATAATCAAGCACAGTTGCACCGATATCTGCAAAGGTATCCCTCGTTCCTAAGTCCGCAGGTTTGATTTTCTTTCCATACATCAGAAAAGGCGTATATTCTCTGGAATGATCCGTAGACACCGTATAACCGGGATCACATCCGTGATCGGCTGTGATCATCAGAACATCTCCATCCCCAAGCTTCGCCATCATCACAGGCAGAGCCCTGTCAAATTCCTCCAGTGCCCTTCCATAGCCCTCACAGTTATTTCTGTGCCCGTACAGCATATCAAAATCAACAAGATTCGTAAAGCATAATCCGTCAAAATCCCGATCCATACAGGCAAGTGTCCTGGCTATGCCCTCTGTATTTCCACTGGTGTATACTGCTTCTGTAATACCTCTTCCGGCAAAAATATCCCGGATCTTTCCTATTGCGATCACATCCCTGCCTGCTGCCTTCAATGCATCCAGCATCGTTTCTGCAGGTGGCAGAAGTGAATAATCATGTCTTCTTGGCGTCCTCACATAATGACCGCTCTCCCCCGTAAAGGGCCTTGCGATCACTCTTCCGACACCATGCTTCCCTGTAAGCAGCCCTCTTGCTTCTTCGCAGTAATGATATAACGTTTCTACCGGAACCACATCCTCATGGGCTGCGATCTGAAATACACTGTCTGCCGAAGTATAGACAATCAGATCTCCTGTCCTTACATGTTCATCTCCATAATCTTTGATAACCTCTGTGCCTGAATAAGGTCTGTTGCACAGAACACCCCTGCCCGTCATCTTCCTAAACGGCGCAAGGATCTCCTCCGGAAATCCATCCGGGTAAACCGGGAGCGGTTTTTCTGAAATAATTCCCGCAATCTCCCAGTGACCGATCGTGGTATCCTTTCCTCTGGATTTCTCCGTCATCCTGGCATATGCCGCAGATGGCTCTCTGGTACCTTTCGAGAAATCCACACCATCAATATTAAAAAGCCCCATTTCCTTCAGATTAGGGTAATGTGCATCAGAACCGCCGGTTGCAGAACGCAGTGTATTGGTTCCTTCATCTCCAAACTGACCTGCATCCGGCATTGCTCCGATCCCGAGACTGTCAAGCACGATCAAAAATACTCTTGCCATTACAGAATTCCTCTCTTTCTCTGTCCTTGTATAGAATATCACATTTTATTCTGCTGTAGTAGTACTGATTACAATATTTTCCGCTCCGATCCCTGTCTTGCGCACTACAATATCCTCGATCTGGGCACGCTGTGCTTCGGTCAGGTCACTGGTATTTATCACCACATCCACCATGCCGTCTGCAATACTCACAACCGCATCATCAAAGCCCTTGGCCTGCAGCAGGATCTCGGCCGCTGTTTCCTTTTCTGCCGCATCTGTGATCGCGATCATGCCGTCAATAGCTTCCTGCTTCTGCTCATCACTGATATTTACGTTATTGATGATCTCCAGAAGCGTCTCCTTATTTCTGGCACGTACCTGCTCCTTCAAAAGCTTTGCACCAGACAGGCTGTCAAGACTGGAGGATGACGTAAATACAGCTTCCCCCGGTACACTTTGATCTGACAGCTCATCCCCTGTGTTCTCAGCCATGCTTTCCTGCATGGTCTCATCAAGGTAATCAGGTTCCTCACTGACTACATCCGAATCCAGGCTCGCAATATCATAATTTTCCGCTGCTTCCATATCTTCGTCAGAGATCTCAAATAGTGAGGCCACCTGTGTATCCTCCGTGTCAGGTGCATCTTCTTTTGCAGTCACAGCAGAATCTGCACCGGTTTCCATGATCTCCTCCTCCGAGATCCTGGAACCTGCAAAATTCAGATATCCCGCAATTGCGATCATAATTGCCAGAGCCGTGATCATGATCTGATTCTTTTTCATCATATTTTTCAACGCCGTTTCTCCTTATCTGGAACTCATTTTGATTATTTTTATTTTATGTACATCTATCCCGAATAATGCCTGAATTGCCTCCGTAATGTTTTTATTTATTTTCCCCTGATCTGCGCCGCTTACGCAGACAACAACACCTTCTACTTCTGGATAGATCACCTTTTTTATAAAGGGTCTTGTGCCATCCTCTGTGTAAACTGAAACCATCTTTTCAGTAGATTCTGCCGCATTCCTGCTGCCGCTTCCCTCTACCTCCGTACTAGAATCCAGAGATGACTCTGTATCCTTTTCTATTACAGCTTCACCGGATCCCTTCAGCGTCAGGAATACCTTTACATCACCTGCTCCTTCCACAGAAGACAGGAAATCCTCCAGCTGTCCTTCCATCACAGTCGCATACTCCCGCATTGCTTCTGCATCCGCCGTCATCTCCGGAAGACTGGCATCCTCACTTCCCTCTGATACTATCGTATCATGTTGGCTGTCCCAAAAACCGTACTTGCTTTCCTTCTTTTTTTCTTCTGCCGGCCATGCGATCACAAGCAGCAGAATCCCGGCCAGAAACAGGATCAGAAAATTCTCTTTTTTCCCTGCAAGGGATCTGAACAGCTTTTCTTTCCTCTTTATCTCCATTCAGACACTTCAACCTCCATATCCGACATATCCATCTGCAGCCTTTCCGCAATATACTGCTTTTTCTGCTGCAGCCACTCTTCCTTTCCCTCTATCGTGCTGTTTTCTGCCCACAGGCCATCTTTTTCCGGTGCTTCCAGTACAACAAGAAGATACATGTTTCCGTCTTCTCTTTCCTTCAACTCTATATCCAGGATCTGTACCTCTTCCAGCTGCCCAAGTCTCTGCATAATCTCCCTTTCCATCTGTCTTTGCACAGGATCTTTCTGCTTCCCATCTGTACGAAATTCTATTTCCATTTCATAAGCAGGGACTTTACCGGGATCAGATAAGGCTCCATTTTTTGAAAACAGGGAAAGAACCGGCAATGCCAGCTGTACCACCAGAACCATTCCAACGATCAGCCTGATATACTTTTTGTATACCTCTGACGGGGCAAGACAAACCATAGCCTCTGCCACGATGATAAAAATTCCTGTTTTCCGGATAATCTCTGTCATATAATGCTCACCTCACAATACACGACACGATCGCCACCACGATCAGAAACAATGCCATGCCGGTAAGAACACAGCGAAGAAGCAGAAAACACCCTTCTCCTACCTTGTCCACGCATACGGACAGCCGTTTATCTCCAACCACACTGCAAAGCGCAGCGCCAAACCGGATCAGTCCGGAAAGCACCAGGATCTTAAAAACCGGCAATGCACAGATCAGGAGAAGCAGTACCAGAAATAAAATTCCCATAGTATTCCGGATAAGCACTGCTGACCCCAGTACAAGCTCTGCCACGCCTTCTACTGCTCCGCCAATCCCCGGGAGCACCTGCATGGCCTTCTTCATTGCCGATACCTTAAGTCCGTCTACTGCCGGTATGATCAGTGCCTGTACAAAGGACATTCCTGTAACAAGCGCCAGCATGACCTTAAAGGCAAAATCTGCGATCCTTTTCATGAAATCCAGCAGGAGATTCAGTCTTTCTTCCGGAAACAGGGCTGAGAGGAGTGCCAGGATCACATAGCTGTAAATAAAAGGAACCATGACCGAAAGAAGGATCTCCTCGATCCCCCATACAAGAAGCAGCATCATTCCATAGTAAAAAGAGGCTGTCGTTGTTCCAAGTGAAACGGAAACACTCACTGCCCATGATGGGACAAACAGCTTTACAAAAAGAATGATATTTTCAAAGGTGGCAACTGTAATCCTGGAGATCACGGTAAAAGCTCCTGTCAATGTGGAAAGAAGAATCAGATACAGCAGATAGAATCCTGTTCCTCTTGTATTCCCCTTCGCCAGAACATCCGAGAAATCAGACAACAATGCAGAAAAGATACCGATCAGCAAAATGCTCACCAGCAATGTCTTCATACCTGCAAGATCCCCGGCAAATCCCTCCTTTACCGCCTGTGTGATCATCTTAAAAGCCTCCCCTGCCTGTCCTTCCAGTATCAGATTAAAAAGAGAATTCATATCGATCTGATATCCCGGAAACAGCTTCGTAAATGACTCTGATGCAGCGGCCAGATTAAGCTCCTCCATCTGTTCCGTTAAATAGTCGTTCATTTTATCCCCCTACAATTGTACTGATATTTTCAACGACCGCAGCCATGACCGGCAGACTGAAGCATAGAACAGAAAGCTTGGCAAAGATCTCAATCTGTCCGGCCACAGCCTGATATCCGGCATCCTTACAGACACTGGCACAGAAATCCCCAATATAGGTGATCCCTACTGCTTTCAGGATCAGGGCAAGCCAGGCTTCACTTCCTCCGATATACTTTTTCAGGGACAGGATCTGGGATATGATACTACCGATCTTTTCCATTGAAAAAGCAAAAATAAGAATACAAAGCGCTACTCCCATATACAGACTGATCTCTGCCCTGGTACCCTTAAACTGGATCGCAAGCATAACACCCGTCAGCCCAAGAATCCCAATTTTCAGCATATCCATTGTCATCCTCCTCTCAGAACTGGAAAAGATCCTGTACCATTATAAACAGATCGTAAATATATGGCAGGATCCATGTCAGCACAAGGATCAGTCCGGCAAGACTGATCAGAAAGGCATGTTCCTCTCTTCCACTATGTTTCAGTACCTGACTTAAGATTGTCACCAGTATCCCCACTGCAGCTATTTTAAATATCAGCCCTACTCCCATTGCTCCTCCTGCTCCTGTCACAGCAAAACGATCACAAGAAACAGTCCTGCTGCAATTCCAAGGCTCATTATAATTCTGTTCTTACTCTTAAGCTCCTCCTCACACTGTTGTATCTCACGATCCATATCCCTTATGTACCGGTCTATCGCTCTTGCCTGTCCTCTGTATTCGTTTTCTGTAAATCCGTCCGGAAAGGAAAACAGGATCTGTTTCTGGTTCCCGGACAAATGATAAGAAGCAAGCGCCTTTTCCATCTCCTTCTGCCAGAGCTCCCTGATTGTTTCCCCCTGTTCCATCGTAAGCCTGCCAGCAGCTTCCCTCAGCGCACCTGAAAGCGGTTCCTTTATTTTTTCTGACAGATTTTTGAAAATTTCAGGAAGCGGTAATGCTGTATAGTCAATCTCTCCCTGGATCAGACAAAACATTTCCCTGATCTCCTTCAGCAGCAGAATCTGGTTTTTCCTACCCATACAGATTTCGGCTGTAAATCCGATCGATCCTGTCAGCAGTCCGAATACCCCAAGAATTTTACCTATCATATCCTTCCCCATCCCGTTTCAGAATAGAAAAAGGTTCTCCTTCCCTCCCACGCCTTTCAAGAAGTACCACACAGTCAAACAGTGTCTCCGGTATTCCCCTCTCCTTCATTTCTTCCATACAGCTTCCATGCATGGTAGCGATCACACTGCAGCCGCATCTGATGATTTCCAGGATCGCATCTGCATCCCTTTTGCCCCCGATCTCATCTACTGCGATCACCTCCGGTGCCATGGATCTTACAAGAAGCAGCATACCAAGACTTTTCGGGCAGGAATCCAGTATGTCTGTCCGAAGTCCCAGATCATTTCCCGGTATCCCCATATAGGAGCCGGCAATTTCGGATCTTTCGTCTACAACTGCCACCTGCCTCCCCCTGTGTGCCCCGCCGCCATAGGACAGCTGCCGGATCATATCCCGGAGCACCGTTGTCTTGCCGCTTAACGGAGGTCCGATCAGAATTGTGTTCAGTATCCTTCCCTTTTCATAAAGATATGGCATCAGCAGACCGGCAGCTCCCGGAATTTCATGGGAAATCCTGATATTGGCATAGCTGATATATTTCATATTTTTTATACCTCCATCCTCCTTCAGGATAACCTGTCCTGCGATCCCGATCCGGTGTCCGCCGGGAACCGTGAGAAATCCCTGCCGTATATCCTCTTCGTAGGCATACCGGGAATAGCTGCAGACATGATCCAGAAACTGCGCCATTTCCTTTTCCTGCAGGATCCAGCAGTCTTCTGCTATGATCCTTGTCAGCTTTCCGGTATTCCTAAGGAAAAATTCCCCTTCCTCCATAATGACACGTACCGGTCTTCCTACTGCAAATCTGATTTCCTGCAGACCTTCTGCTTTTTCCGCAGCCATTCTGAACCGTCCCCTGACCGCCTGCGGAAAAATATGTAAAATCTCCTCTGCGTTCATCTTGTCCTCCTTTTCCTATATCTCAGTATATGAAAAAGCCCCGGATATATGACAGACAGATAAATGATCCGGCTGACTTTCTGCCAAAGGAGTGCAAAAAAGCCGGCAGGTTTTTACCCTGCCGGCAGTTTCGTATTTCTTTATTTATAATGTTTTCTGATAATTCTTTACTGCTGTGCTACATCCTTCATGGAGAAGCTCATTCTGCCCATCTTATCCTTGCCAAGGCATACAACAGTTACCCTGTCTCCTAAGGTAAGAACATCTTCTACACGATTAATTCTTTCCTTGGCGATCTTGGAAATGTGAACCATTCCTTCCTTGCCGGGTGCGAACTCAACGAATGCACCAAACTCCTTGATGCTGACAACAACACCCGTGAAGATCTGCCCTTCCTGATAATCTGTCACAATGGTCTTGATATACTCAAGCGCCTTTGCCATCATGTCAGGATCAGTTCCGCATACAGATACCTTACCTTCATCAGTAATGTCGATCTTAACGCCGGTTCTGGCGATAATCTCATTGATGGTCTTTCCTCTCTGTCCAACAACATCACCGATCTTCTCAGGATCGATCTGCAGGGAAATGATCTTCGGTGCATAAGGACCAACCTCCTTACGGGGCTCTGCGATCGCTTTCTTCATGCAATTATCCATGATAAAGAGTCTTGCTTCACGGCATCTTGCAATAGCGCCCTCTACGATCGCTCTTGTCAGTCCGTGGATCTTGATATCCATCTGGATCGCAGTAATACCTTCTGTAGTACCTGTCACCTTAAAGTCCATATCTCCAAAGAAGTCTTCAAGTCCCTGGATATCTGTCAGAAGCACAAAATCATCATCGCTCTCACCTGTAACAAGTCCACAGGAAATACCTGCAACCATCTTCCTGATCGGTACACCAGCAGCCATCAGTGACATACAGGATGCACAGGTAGATGCCATAGATGTAGAACCGTTGGATTCAAAGGTCTCAGATACTGTACGGATCGCATAAGGGAACTCATCCTCAGAAGGAAGCACAGGGATCAGTGCTCTCTCTGCCAGTGCACCATGTCCGATCTCTCTTCTTCCGGGTCCTCTGGAAACCTTGGTCTCACCTACAGAATATGCAGGGAAGTTATAATGGTGCATGTAACGCTTGCTTACTTCATTTTCATCAAGTCCATCGATCTTCTGCTGTTCTGACAAAGGAGCAAGAGTACATACATTACAGATCTGTGTCTGTCCTCTTGTGAACATTGCAGAGCCATGAACTCTGGGGATAATATCAACTTCTGCTGCAAGAGGTCTGATCTGTGTGATCTCACGTCCATCAGGACGCTTGTGATCCTTAAGGATCATCTTGCGGACAGTCTTCTTCTCATACTGATAGATTGCATCAGGAAGAAGGGCAAGCCATTCTTCGTTCTCTGCAAAAGCTTCTTCCAGCTTCTCAGTGATCACTCTGATATTCTCTTCACGAACCTGCTTTTCATCTGTAAATACAGCTTCTTCCATTTCTTCAGGAGTTACGACCTCCCTGATCGCTGCAAACAGCTCTTCCGGAACTGCACAGCTCTCATAAGTATGCTTTGGCTTTCCAACCTCAGCAACGATCTTATCAATAAACTCAATGATCGTCTGGTTGATCTCATGAGCCTTGTAGATTGCTTCGATCATAGTAGCTTCCGGAATCTCATTGGCTCCTGCTTCGATCATGATCACCTTTTCTCTGGTGGAGGCAACTGTCAGGTTCAGATTTCCCTTCTTCCACTGCTCCTGGCTTGGGTTGATAACGAATTCTCCGTCTATCATGCCAACCTGAGTCATAGCACAGGGTCCATCAAAAGGAATATCGGAAATGCAGGTTGCTATTGCAGCACCAAGCATGGCAACAAGCTCGGGACGGCATGCAGGATCTACACTCATAACCATATTATTCAGAGTAACATCATTTCTGTAATCCTTGGGAAACAGAGGACGCATGGGTCTGTCAATAACACGGCTTGTCAGAATCGCATTCTCACTTGCCTTTCCTTCTCTCTTATTAAAGCCTCCGGGAATTTTACCTACGGCATAAAGCTTCTCTTCATATTCTACACTAAGTGGGAAGAAATCAATTCCATCCCTTGGTTTCTCAGATGCTGTTGCAGTGGATAATACGGTAGTATCACCATAATGCATGAATGCGCATCCGTTTGCCTGCTTGCCTACACGGTTTACATCAACACTGAGTGTACGTCCGGCAAGTTCCATTGAAAACGTCTTGTACATAATCTTCTCCTTTTCTCTCTTCATCCTTACCAGCCGGTACAGACCCCTGTTCCGGCCATATGCATAACAGCTCCATGCTTCCATGGCAAACCTGCTGCATGAATTAAAAGGCGGAGAAACCGAATCTCTTCAGCGCTCCGCCTTAAAAACCGATATTACTTTCTTAATCCCAGTTTTTCGATCAGTGCACGGTATCTGTTGATATCTTTCTTCTTCAGATAATCCAGCAGACCACGTCTCTGACCAACCATCTTGAACATACCTCTTCTGGAGTGGTTATCCTTGGGATGCTGCTTTAAATGCTCAGTAAGCTCCTGAATTCTTGCAGTCAGAACTGCAACCTGTACTTCAGGTGATCCTGTATCGTTCTCACAGGTAGCATACTCTTTCATAATCGCGGTTTTCTTTTCCTTTGAAATCATTGATTTCTCCTCCTTATTCTTAAACCGCCACAGACTAAACCAGGGTTGGAGTTTCCACAAGTTGGGTCCGGGCTCAATTCATACGTTTGAATGATAGCACATTTTTTGCTGACTGTAAAGTGAAAATTTATTGATATCCAGCTCGATATCCGCCCCGGTATTCCAGCTGTCATTCCGCCTTTTATGCCTGCAGAACACGTACCATTTTGGCAGGTGTCCGGTAATTGTAATTAGATATTTTAATCCCCGTCTTTGGACTGCTGGCATGGATCACCTGTCCGCCTCCGATATAAATAGCCACATGATTGATCCTTCCTCCCTTGGCATAGAAGATCAGATCTCCCGGCAGAAGCTCATCTGCTGAGATCTTTTTTCCGCTGTTTGACTGAGTTACAGAAGAATGAGCCAGACTGACCCCGTACTTCTTGAAAATACTCATGACAAATCCGGAGCAGTCTGCCCCCTTTGTCAGGCTGGTGCCGCCCCATACATAGGGATTCCCCAGAAACTGCTTGGCATACTGGCAGAGCTCCACTCTCACGTCAGATACGCCCTGTCCATAAAGAAGCTCTGTCATAGTGACTGCTGTTGCAAGATCTGACTTCACATCCACATAATCACCGGAAACGTACACCTCTTCATCATCCAGGAATACCTTGATCCAGCCATTCTCCATGATCTCGGAGATCTCCAGCTCTTCTCCCTTGGCCACCTGTGTTACCACTTCCGCCGCTGTATCAGGCTCTTCCCTGATATTCAGAGCATCTGCTGAAGAAACAGCCACTGTCTTTGCTGTCTCCTTTGCCTTTTTCTCCGCCTGATAACCTGAAAGCAGATATTCCGTCTTCACATAGCCTTCTACCTTTCCTGACTTTATATAAGTCCAGTCTCCCTCTTCCTTCAGTATCTCACATGCGGCTTCCTTTGGAAGCTTTCCGACCAGTTTTCCATTTTCATCAGGCTCCTGACGCACGTTCAGATTATTCTCTTCCACGTTGCAGATCCCAAGCTCCGTATATCCCCATCTGGTGCCTTCTGCTTCCTTTGCGATTTTTTTGTACTGATCCTCTGTCAACTCGCTGGAAAACAGATCCCCTACTCCCGCTGTCAGGAGTTCTTCTGCATTTACCGTCATGACGGGCTCCAGAAGCATACCAGCCATGCAGAGAGCTGCGACTCCATTTATTACTTTCCTGTTCAAAAAACATTCCTCCAGATATCACTTTGTTACAAAATCATTACAAATTTGCAACAACACTATAACAAATTATATAATATCTGTCAAATGTACTGCACTGGCAATTTGTGGTATATTCTTCCCGCTGCAATATCCTTTTCCATCTGTGCTTTCAGCTCTTCCACACTGCCAAACCTCTGCTCCGGTCTTTTAAAATGAAGAAGTGCCGTCCGGATCTCTTTTCCATACATATCTTCTTTGAAATCATAAAGATAGGTTTCCACACTGATCAGAGACGTATTATTCACCGTTGGTTTGTGTCCGATATTGGTAATACCCGGATATTCCCTTCCATCCCAGAAGACCATGGAATAATATACTCCCCTTGGCGGCAGAAGCTTATCCTTCTCCGGATAAAGATTTAAGGTCGGCATCCCAAGTCTTCTTCCAAGCCGTTTTCCTTCTTCCACCACGCCTGAAACCTCATATGCACTGCCAAGCAGCTCAGCTGCCATCTCCATGTGTCCCTGTTCGATCTCCTCACGGACATAGGATGAGCTGATCTCTCTGCCATCCTTTCTGATCTTATCTACGATATCCACCTCATAGCCAAAGGTATCTGCCATCTTCTGCAGCAGCTCCTGATTTCCCTGTCCCCGGTATCCGAAGGACAGATCTGTTCCCGCTGCTACATAAGCTGCATGAAGCTGCCCGCAAAGAATCTCTTCAATAAATTTCTCCGGACTGATAGCAGCAGTTTCCGCAGTCAGTGGAAATTCCACCAGCACATCTATCCCCAGTTCTGCAAAGATCTGCCTTTTTTCCCTTCTGGTCGTCAGCTGTCCTTCTCCTGATTTTCCAAAGAAAACAGAAGCCGGCGGGTCAAAGGTAAATACGACAGACCTCCTGCCGTTCTCCCTTTCCTTCAGAATATGGGAAAGCAGCAGTCTGTGTCCTTCATGGATGCCATCGAACTTTCCAATTGCTACTGCACTTTTTCCTTCTATTTCAAACGCTGTTGTGCCTTGAATAATCTGCATATCATACCGGCCTTTCTATTCCGGGAAAAACATCTTCACAGGACAGTACAGTCCCTTTTCTTCTATATATTCATAAACGCCGTAGAACCTGTCATCCAGCCCGTGGATCCGCACCCGGTATCCCGATGCCTCTTCCGTTTTTACTGCCGCAGTCTTTTCTGTTCCCGCTGCTTCCAGCTCCGACTTTTTGAGCTGATTTCCATTCAGCAGTGCTTTCATGCCCTCTTCCTCCACATGCATGACAGGAAGATGCGAAAACACCTCTTCTACCGGAAGAACGGCTTCTGAAAGCCTTCCTTCATCCGAAAGCTGCTGCAGCTTTGCAAGTGGATAAGCCTGTCCGATCTGAAAGCTTCCTACCCTGGTCCTTGTCAGAGATGCCATGGCTCCGCCGCAAAGAAGTGCCTGTCCGATATCATGGCAGAGAGTACGGATATAGGTTCCTTTAGAACAGCTCACCCGGATTGTGATCTCCGGCAGCTCCTCCTTAAGAATCTCGATCTCATGGATGGTAATGGGTCTTGCTGCCCGCTCCACTTCTTTTCCTTCCCTCGCCAGCTCATACAGCTTCTTTCCATTCACCTTCAGGGCAGAATACATGGGTGGAATCTGCAGCTGATCCCCCTGAAAAGAGAAAATGACCTCTCTGATCTGTTCCTCTGTCACAGTGACCGGATGCTCTTCCAGTATCGTTCCTGTCAGGTCCTGTGTATCTGTCACTACTCCAAGCTTAAGTACAGCCACATATTCTTTGGTTTTATCTGTCAGCATATCACAGAGCTTTGTTGCTGACCCCAGACAAACAGGAAGAACCCCCACCGCTTCCGGGTCAAGGGTTCCTGTATGTCCGATCTTTTTCTGTTTGCAAATGCCACGCAGCTTTGCCACTACGTCATGAGAAGTAAAGCCCTTCTCCTTATATACATTGATAATTCCGTGGTACATGTTTTCTCACTCTGCTTCTTTTTTATCTGCGTTTTCCTCAAACTGCAGTGCAATCTGCGCGGAAAGATTGTTCACAATATCATGAAACGTTCCCTGCATGGTCACACCGGCTGCCCGGATGTGTCCGCCACCTCCAAAGAAGGCTGCTACTCTCGCTACATCTATGATCCCGGCTGACCGCAGGCTCACCTTATACTCCAAAGTCCCCGTCTGGTACATAAAGATAGCACATTCTACACCTCTGGTATTACGGAGCTGGCTTACAATACCCTCCAGATCATGGGAATCTGCATTATAAAATGCCATGGTCTTTTTATCGATCATGCTGACCACACATCTGCCATCCATAAAGAGAATGCTTTCCAGGAGCGCCCTTCCCAGGATCTGATTCTGGATATAGGTCTTCTCATAAAAGGTACTGCTGATCAGTGCCGGGAAATCAAACCCATATGAGATCAGATGAGATGCGGTCTGCAAGGTCTTTGGTGATGTATTGGAATACTGGAACACACCAGTATCGTGTATGATCCCTATGTAAAGCGCCTTTGCAATCTCTGCATCCAGCTCTTCCTTCCGGATCACATCATAGACCAGTTCACTGGCTGAGCTTGCTGTCGGGATCACATAATTTACATCCCCACAGCCATTTTCATTGCTGATATGATGATCGATATTGATCCTCTTTCCTGCCTGATCAAAAAATTTCTCTGCTTCACCCAGCCTGCTTTTTTCACAGTCCAGCGCGATAAACACATCATATGGTTCCTGCTGCCCGGAAAAGGTACTGTCAATCTCATCAAAGCCGCTGATACAGGAAAAAATATCTCCCGGCTTCTCCAGCATTACCTGTACCCTTGCCCCACTGCACTTCTTTTTCAGATAAAGATATAATCCAAGGCAGGAACCGACACAGTCCCCATCAGGGCGGATATGTCCGCTGATCCCAATGGTCTTTGCGGCTTTTACTTCTTCATAAATATCAATTACTTTCATGTTGCCCTTCTTCGTCCTTTTTGATGACATCATCAATCAGTTTGGACATCCTGACACCGTAAGCAATGGATTCGTCCACGATAAACCGGATCTCCGGTGTATTCCGAAGATTGATCTCCTTTGCAAGACGGCTTCTGATATATCCTTCGGCACTGTTCAGCCCAGCAAGAGTATCTTCCCTTGCCTTTTCATCTCCATACACGCTGATCCATGCCTTACAGGTCTTCAGATCCGGTGCCACCTCTACGGAAAGCACAGAGGTAAGCGGGCTGATCCTTGGATCCTTGATGCCACCTCTGATGATCTCGGCAAGAACCCGCTGCACCTCACCATTGATCCTTGTATTTTTCATGCTGTTCTTTCTCACCTTGGAACCTCCACCATAATATAGGCTTCCACGATATCAAGCTCCTGCATCTGGTCAAAGCCCTCGAACACGAGACCACATTCGAATCCCGCCTTGACCTCCTTCACATCATCCTTGAATCTCTTCAGGGACTTCAGCTCGCCTTCATAGATCTGTTCCCCTTCTCTGGTGATACGAACCTTACAGTCTCTTCTGAACTCACCGTCAAGAACATAGGATCCTGCAATATTTCCAACTGCTGATGCCTTGAAGATCTGTCTTACTTCCGCATGACCGATCACCTTCTCCTCGTAAACAGGATCCAGCATACCCTTCATGGCAGCTTCGATATCTTCGATTGCCTGATAGATTACTCTGTAAAGTCTGATATCTACGCCTTCTCTTTCCGCAATGGTCTTCGCCATGGCATCCGGACGTACATTAAATCCGATGATGATCGCTGAGGATGCACTTGCCAGGGAAACATCGGATTCATTGATGGCACCAACGCCGCCATGGATGCACTTTACAACAACCTCTTCATTGGAAAGCTTCATCAGACTCTGCTTTACTGCTTCTACACTACCCTGGACATCTGCCTTCACGATAATGTTCAGCTCCTTCAGATTGCCTGCCTGGATCTGGCTGAACAGATCATCCAGCGACATCTTGGCCTTCGTTTCTTCCAGCTTCTTCACCTTGTTCTGTGCAAGGTAAGTCTCTGCATAGGACTTCGCTACCTTATCACTCTCATGTGCGATAAATACTTCACCTGCACTTGGTACATCAGAAAGACCCAGGATCTCAACTGGTGTGGAAGGCAGTGCTTCCTTCACTCTTCTGCCCTTATCATCTACCATGGCTCTTACCTTGCCATGAGTCGCTCCTGCAGAAATAAAGTCTCCTACATGAAGGGTACCCTTCTGTACCAGAACTGTTGCCACAGGTCCGCGTCCCTTGTCAAGCTCTGCTTCGATCACAAGACCTCTTGCACGTCTGTGAGGATTTGCCTTCAGCTCCATGATCTCTGCTGTCAGAAGGATTGTTTCAAGCAGGGTATCAATTCCCTCCCCGGACTTGGCTGAAACGGGCACAAACTCTGTGCTTCCGCCCCAGTCTACAGGGATCAGCTCATATTCTGTCATTTCCTGCTTTACTTTATCAATATTGGCACCAGGCTTATCGATCTTGTTGACTGCAACAATGATCTCAATACCGGCTGCCTTGGCATGGTTGATCGCCTCTACCGTCTGAGGCATAACACCGTCATCTGCTGCTACTACCAGAATAGCGATATCCGTGGAGTTTGCACCTCTCATACGCATTGCTGTAAAGGCCTCATGTCCCGGTGTATCCAGGAAGGTAATGCTCTGACCCTTTACATTTACAGTATACGCACCGATGTGCTGTGTAATACCACCTGCTTCCTTATCTGTTACATTGGTCTTACGGATGGCATCAAGAAGTGATGTCTTACCATGGTCAACGTGACCCATAACGCAGATAACCGGAGGTCTTCTCTCCAGATCCTCTTCCTTCTCCTCATCCTCCTTCAGAAGCTCCTCGATCACATCTACCTTGACCTCCTGCTCACAGATAATATCATAATCAATGGCAATGTTCTCAGCTTCCTCGTAGGAGATCTCTGTATTAACAGTCACGATCTGTCCCTGCAGGAACAGCTTCTTGATGATCGCAGAAGGCTGCAGCTTCATCTTATCCGCCAGATCCTTAATCGTAAGGGATTCCGGCAGAGTGATCACCTTGATCTGCTCCTCCGGCTCTTCCTGCTTTTTCTCAGGCTTGATAAATCTGCCGGCTTTGTTCTTATTCTTCAGTGCAGTTTCGTCCTCTTCGTACATGAAGTCCTTCTTGGACTTCTTGTCACGCTCCTGGCTGTTCCTACGCTTTTCTTCATCTCTATGCTTCTCGGCATCCTTAATCGGGGTATCTGCCATGAAACCTTTACCCTGTCTTTCAGGCTTTTTAAATCGATTGTCCTGCCCGCCATTGCTTCTTTCAGGACGTCCGTTACTTCCCGAAGGTCTGCTGCCATTTGAAGGAGCGCCATCCCTGCGGAAATCGTTCCTGCCGCCCGCATTATTCGGGCGATTGCCTGAAAAGCTTCCTCTGCCGTCATTTCTCTGCGGTCTCTGCTCCTGTGATCTTTCATTTCTCTGATATCTTTCCTCTCTGCCCTGTTGTCTGGCAGGTGCCTGTTCCCTTGACTGCTGATTCTGATTCGGTGTCTGTCTCTGACCCTGATTCTGGGAAGGGGCAGGTCTTCTCTGCGCGCTCTCTGCTGCAGCAGCCTCAGCTTCTCTTCTTGCCTGATTTCTGGCTGCATTTCTCTCTTCTTCCATTCTCCTTGCATTCTGCTTGAAGTCCGGTTTCATGGTATCGGGCATGGAAGGTGCAGTCAGAGGCTTGATGATCCTGTGATGGGTTTCCTGCGCAGGTTTGTTCTGGCGATTTCCGCCATTGTTTCCCTGTCTGCCATTGCCGCCCTGCCCCGGTCTGTTATTACCCGGTCTCTGAGAGGAAAAATTATTACTGCCATTATTGTTGCTGACAATAATGATCTTCTTTTTCTTCTTCGGAGCTTCCTCTGTGCCCTGATCCCTTGCCGGTGCTGTCTGTGCCTTTGCATTTTCTTCCTTCACAGGAGCTGCTTTCTTTTCATCTGTTTTTCCTGTATCTGCCCCAAAGCTCTTTCTCACGAGTGCCACGGTATCCTCCTCCAGTGTACTCTGAGGTGCTTTGGCTTCTATTCCCTGTTCCTGCAGAAATGCAAGGATCTCCTTGCTCTGCTTCTGCAGTTCTTTTGCTAATTCATGCACTTTCATTTTGGCCATTCTACTACCTCCGTCTCATTACCTTTCTTCCAAATGTCCGATTATGTTTGCTGCCATTCCGGCATCTGTTACTGCAAGAGATGCCCTCATTTCCCTGCCTATTGCCTTTCCGAGCTCTTCCTTTGTGGCATAGAAGAAAACCGGTATCTTCCGGTAATTGCACATATCACTGAAATGCTTCTTCGTATTCTCCGAGGCATCCTCTGATACGATCACGACCTTCGCCGTTCCTTCCTTTATCGCTTTTTCTGCCATAAATTCTCCACTGACCAGATTTCTTCCCTTTGCGGAAAGTGACAGCAGGGATAAGATCCTATCCATTCTCTTCATCAAACTCCTTTTCCAGGCTGTCATAAACTTCATTTGGAATACTCATTTTAAAGGAGCGTTCCAGTCCTTTATTTTTTCTGGCTTTCTGAAGGCATTCCTTCGATATGCAAAGATATGCGCCTCTGCCATTTTTCTTGCCTGTTTTGTCAAGCACGGTTTCTCCCTCCGGTGTACGAAGAACCCGCATCATTTCCTTCTTGTTCTTCATCTCACCACAGCCAACACACTGTCTTACCGGAATTTTTTTCGCCATGCAAATACTCCTTCCTATTCCTGTGTGCTGTCAGACTCCTCTGCATATCCCTCTTCATATTCTTCATCGTCATATTCATCATATTCGTCCATATAATCTTCATAACGGAAGCCGGGAGCATCCTTTGCCTGTGTCTCACTCTTAATATCGATCTTGTAGCCTGTCAGTCTTGCTGCCAGCCTTGCATTCTGTCCTTCCTTACCGATTGCAAGGGAAAGCTGATAATCCGGAACAACTACCTTGGCTGTCTTCTCATCAGGATCTGCAAATACTGCCACGATCTTAGCCGGTGAAAGTGCATTCTGAATCAGATTACCAGGATTCTCATCCCAGTTGATGATATCGATCTTTTCTCCACGCAGCTCATCTACAATGGAATTTACTCTTGCACCGTTGATACCTACGCAGGCACCTACCGCATCTACATTGGGATTATTGGAACGTACTGCCATCTTAGTCCTGCTTCCTGCTTCCCTGGCAATGCTCATGATCTCTACAGTTCCGTCCTTGATCTCAGTTACCTCTGCCTCAAACAGTCTCTTTACCAGCTCAGGATGGGTACGGCTCACCAGGATCCTCGGTCCCTTAGGTGTATTCTTTACTTCAAGGATGTAAACCTTGATTCTCTCGGTAGGCTTGAATACCTCGCCCTTTACCTGCTCACTCTCATTCAGGATACCGTCTGCCTTACCAAGATTGATACTGATATTTCTTCCTACATAACGCTGTACAATACCGGTAACAACATCCTTTTCCTTCTCATAATACTGATTATAGATCACGCTTCTTTCTTCCTCGCGGATCTTCTGCAGGATCACATTCTTTGCATTCTGGGTAGCAATACGTCCAAACTCCTTGGACTTGATCTCTACGTGGATCATATCACCGATCTTGGCATCTGCCTTGATCTTCTGTGCATCCTCAAGAGAGATCTGCAGACAGTCATCTTCTACCTCTTCCACTACTTCCTTTTCTGCATAACAGAGGAAATCACAGGTATCTCTGTCAATCTCTACCTTGATATTATCTGCCTTTCCGAAATGGTTCTTGCAGGCTGTCAGAAGTGAATTCTCGATCGCCTCAAACAGTGTCTCCTTGCTGATCTCCTTTTCTTTTTCCAGAATGTCCAGTGCTTCCATTAATTCCTTGTTCATTTTCTTATCCTTTCCTCGCTAAAAATCAAATGCCAGTTTTATTACGGCAATATCTTTTCTGTCAAACTGCAGTTCCTCTTCCTCATTCTGTATTGTCACTGTACTGCCATCGAAGCTCTTCAGGATCCCTTCAAACTCACGGCTTCCGTTTACCGGCTTATAGGTCTTAAGCTCTACCTTATCTCCCAGGCTTCTCTGAAGATGTTTATCCTTCTTCAGTACCCTTCCAAGTCCGGGACTGCTTACCTCCAGGATATAGGCATCCTCTACGAAATCCTCTCTGTCAAGGGCATCGGACAGCTCCCGGCTCACAGCCTCACAGTCATTGATGCTGACGCCGCCCTCCCTGTCAATATATGCCCGAAGATACCATTCACTTCCTTCCTTCACATACTCCACATCATAGATCTCCACATGATTCTTTTCTGCGATGGGAAGAAGAAGCGCTTCTGTCTTTGATTCATAATTTTCCTTCTTGGACATCTCTCTTCCCCTCCTGTATTTTCATTACACACGGCAGTAAAAAAGTGGACTCTCGCAAGTCCACTTAAAACTGTAATCATTTAACAACATCTGCATTGTAGCACTCCTGTCTACAAATTGCAAGGGGTTTACAAATCTTTTACCTGTTCCTTTGCTGATTTTGCGGCTTTTTCCTCCTGATTCAGCTGATACAGAAGTACCCCGGCCATGATCAGGATAAACAGACCTCCAATGAGGCCAAGCGGCATAGGTCCAAGGAATACATTGTAAGGATGTGCTAAAGAAGTAAAGTATACTCCTATCATGGAAAAACCATTGATCATTCCATGTCCAAGAATGGAAGGAATACAGCTTCCCGTCTTGATCTCCGTGTAGGAAAAGATCGTACCCACTGCCATGCAGAATACGCACATTGCGAGGATTCCGGTCACCGGATATCCTGCATAACCGATTCCATAATTATAGCCGGTCAGAGCAATCAGTGGTGCATGCCAAAGTCCCCAGATCGCACCATCCAGAAGTACCGCTGGTACCACCGGCATACATTTCAAAAGCTTCGGAAGCAGATAGCCCCGCCAGCCCCACTCTTCCCCAAAGCAGTTCACAAGATTGACAAGTGGTGACAATACCACTCCGATCAGAAGCTGAAAGAACATATACTGCCAGAGCTGTCCTGTCGTATAGGTATTTCCATCCTGCGCAGTAAGCAATGCCCCGATATAACCAAGGTTACTGTCAAACTGTTCCCGGAAGATCAGGAAATACAGGATAGCACCAAGAAGGATCATTCCGGCAAGTCCCGGCCAGACCAGCATATAATATTTCTGGTTGCCCTTCCACTTAAATGCCAGATGCAGCTCCTTAATGGCAAAGCCTTCCTTCGTCAGCAGCCTTGTCAGCGCCACACTGACCGCCGGCACAAACATCACCGCTGCGATCAGGCTCTGTGCCATCATGGCTCTGCTTGCATCCCCGCTTCCCGCCATAGGTGCTATAAAAACAATCTCTATTACATAAGTGATCAGGAATGTAATTGCAAGAAACAGAAAAATCCGTTTTTCATCCAGCTTATCTCTTTCCATATGCCTGCCCTCTATCGTCCGATACTGTAATACTCAACACCTGCTGCCTTCATAGCCTCCGGTGCATAAAGATTACGTCCGTCATATACCAGTGGTGTATGCATCATTTTCTTATAATCTGCCGGTGTCAGCTCCTTCATTTCCTTCCACTCGGTAAACACAAAGCAGATATTGGCTCCTTCCAGTGCTTCCTCCGGGGAGGACACATAATTCATGGTTCCCTTATCCAGCTTTCCTTCCGGGAAAAGAGTCTTTGCCCTTGCCTCCCCCTTGGGATCATACGCATAGATGTCAGCACCGTTCTGTAACAGCAGTCTGATATTGTCAATGGAAGGTGCTTCTCTTAAATCGTCTGTTCCGGCCTTAAAGGTAAGTCCAAGAACTGCTGCCTTAAGTCCGCTGAAGGAGATCATTCTGTCCTTTGCCTTTTCAAACAGTCTGGTCTTCTGGTCACTGTTCACTGCCACGCAGGCTTCCACCGTCCGAAGCTGGTAGCCATGCTCTCTTGCCAGGAATTTCAGTGCCTTGGTATCCTTGGGGAAACAGCTTCCACCATAGCCGATACCGGCATTCAGGAAACGGGAACCGATCCTTTCATCATAACGCATGCCTTCTGCCACATCCTTGATATCTGCGCCAACCAGTTCACAGAGATTAGCGATATCATTCATGTAGGAGATCTTAAGTGCCAGAAAATCATTGCAGGCATACTTGATCATCTCTGCTGATCTTCTCTTGACCGATACAATGGGAAGTCCGAACGGCTCATAGATCTTCTTCAGCAGCTCCTCTGCCTTTTTGCTCTCTGTACCGATGATGATCCTTGCTGCATGAAGAGTATCATGGACTGCAGTTCCCTGTGCCAGGAACTCCGGATTGGAAGCTACCTCCACCTCCACATCATGGACAAGGAAATCCTTGATAAACTGCTCTACCTTGTCATTGGTTCCTACAGGTACTGTGGACTTCACAACAACAAGACAGTCCTTCTCCACAGATTCTGCAATCTGCCTGGATACAGTGGCAATGTAGCTTAAATTGGCACTGCCATCCGGCATTTCCGGCGTGCCGACACCGATAAAAATAACATCTGCATCCTTATAAGCTGCTACATGATCAGTAGTAAAGTGCAGCGTTCCTCTTGCATTGTTTTTCTGCATCAGTTCTTCCAGGCCGTCCTCATAAATAGGTGAAATCCCCTGACGCATCATTTCTATTTTCTTCTCATCTACATCTACGCAGGTAACATCATAACCTTTCTCTGCAAAGCATACACCTGCTACCAGTCCTACATATCCGGTTCCTGCTACTGCTATCTTCATTTTCTTCTTACCTTTCTTATCCCTGCCTTCGCAGTGGTATTCTATCTTTTCTTTTTATATTACCTCAAACTGTACTGTCTTGCAAATTCTTCTCAGGGCATCGGATACTTGATCTTATCCTGTACGGTAATATCCCTGCCAAGCTGTGACTCAATGACCTTAAGCTCTGTATCTGCAATAATGGTATGCCTGCAGCCTGCCGGCATATAAAGCACATCACCCGGTTTTACTGTCTGCTCCCTGCCATCCAGGATCGCCTTTCCGTTTCCTGCGATCACATTCCAGATCTCATTTCTGTGCTCATGGCTGTGATAGTTCATCTTATGCCCAGGATTCAGTATGACCTTGATCGTCATACTTTCTTCTTCTACATCCAGTACCCGGAAGCTTCCCCAGGACTTTTCTGCAAACATGATCTGCTGACTGATCTTATCCACAAATGGTTTGATATAACTGGACTGTTCCTTATCTGAAACAAGGATTCCCTCCGCACTGGCAGACACGACCATATTTTTCAGTCCCATACAGAGTACCGGCACATCCAGTTCATTCACGACATGGACATTCTCACAGCTTTCATTCATCATGACCTCTCCGATACTTGGCTCTTCCATAGCCTCTGTCAGAGTGTTCCAGGTTCCCATATCCTTCCACTGACCGCCAAAACGCAGCACCTGGATATCCGGTTCCTTTTCCACCACAGCATAATCAAAGCTGATCTTATTCAGATCCTTATAACCGTCAAACAGCTTCTGATAATCAGAAAAACCGATCAGTTCTTCCGTTTTCTTAAGCACATAGGAAAGTCTGTAAGCGAATACGCCTCCATTCCAAAGTGCCCCCTGGCTTAGGTATTCTTTTGCCTTCTGCAGATCCGGCTTTTCCTTAAAGGCAACTACAGGACTGACCTCTTCCTTATCCCCCGGGATGATATATCCATATTTTTCACTTGGGTAAGTGGGTTCTATTCCCATCAGTATCAGATTCGAGCTTCCTTCCTTTGCCATATCGGAAAGACGCTTTACTGCTGCAAAATAATCTTCATTCACATAAGGGTCTACCGGACATACTACTACAGAATCATCCCTGGATACACCAAGCACATCATGCAGATATGCCGTTGCCAGGGCAATGGCCGGAAAGGTATCTCTTCTCGTAGGCTCCACACAGACGTTGACATTTTCCGAAAGCTGATTATGAATCGCTGATACCTGTGTCTTTGAGGTAGCGATCGTTACTGTAGCTGTCTCATCCATAGCCCTGATCTGCCGGTATACCCGCTGAACCATGGATTCATAGTCTCCATTTTCTGTCTTAAAGATCTTAATAAACTGTTTGGATCTGATATCATTGGACAGGGGCCACAGACGTTTTCCACTGCCTCCTGACAATAAAATAATATTCAATCTAAATTTCCCCCTTCATCTTCTTCTCGTGGTCAAAATATCCCACATAGCTGACCTGATACCTGCCCTTCGGGAACAGATAATGATAGAGGTCAATAAAATAATCATCCGTCATGCTCGCCATATAATCCACTACGATATCATTGGCATCCTCTGCCTCATAGGCTGCAAAATCCGCATAATAATGGGTCATATCATACAGATAATCCATGTGATGAGTAAAGATCACAGAGCTTCTGTCCTTCTTTTCATAATCGGAAAGAAGCTTCTCATAAATATCACGGAACATGGGACTGATCTGCTCCCGGTAAACAGCTTCCAGCTTCTCATTTCCATAGATCCGTCTGTAATTCTCTTTTTTACTTCCCTTCAGTGCCTCGAAATACTGATCATCCATCTTCAGATAATTCTGTCCGTAGCTGTTCTCCATGATATTGACAGAAATATTATTGATGATCTCCGCATTGGTCGTTCCGATACTGCTGATTTCATAGTCAGGGTCTTCTTCAAACAGGCCAAGCTTCATGGCATCCTGTCTGTCCTTGCCAAGGTACGCGATAATATCAGATACCCTCACAACACATCCTTCCAGTGTGGACGGCACCAGCCTCTTCACCGCTTCCGTATCGGTATAGCACTGCTCCATCTTCTGATCAAACAGTGCAAAATCCTCATAAGGCACCGGCCTGTATTCCTTCAGCTCCAGTTCTCCATTGTGGCAGATCACACCATCCAGTGTCTGCAGGCTGATATTTAAAGGAAAGATCCTGTCGATCACCCTTGCACTCTGGATATTATGGTTAAAGTACCGTCCGGTATGTGCATGATAAAGATCATTCAGCATCCGTTCACCGGCATGGCCAAACGGAGTATGTCCGATATCATGTGCCAGGGCAATGGCTTCGATCAGATCCTGGTTCAGATTCAGGACTCTTCCAATATTTCTAGCAATCCTGGCTACCAACTGTACATGCTGGGAACGCCTTGAAATATCGTCATTTTTATATAAAGAAAAAACCTGTGTCTTATCCGCATACCGGTTGTAATAGGGAATATGCATGATCTTTTCACAGTCCCTGACAAAAGCAGGCCGCCAGAGATTGGCTCTGTCATGATCCGGTCTTCTTCTGATCACCCTTTCATCCGGAAATGCGTAAGGATTCTCCACATGATTTTTCCGATCCTCCAGAATCCTCTCCTGCAGCTCCATGGAAAGACTGTCGTACTTTTTTTTCTGCATGCACACGCTCCTTTTTCTGTAGACTTTCAACTATGTCTATCGTACCATTATGCAGTTTTTTTGTAAACATACCTTACCACAAGTCGTATTTCTTCATAGTTTCTGCATTTCGATATTCATGCTTCTCATAATATCCGATCAGCTTTCCCTCTTCCCTGAGCGCCACCATATAAACGTCTTTATTCTGTTTTTCATTATGGAAGGTATAGACTATATTGTGGCTTTCGTCTGCTGCAAACCAGTCCATTACCTGCTTTATTTTCTCCCTTGATTCAGGATTATGGCATTCCAGAAGGCTTCGTCCAATCAGCTTATCTCCACCATATTTAGCATAACTGGCAGCTGCTGCCGGATTCATGTATAGGATCTCATGCTTTAAGCTGCAGATCACAACAGATGCTCTGTCCTGATCTATAATGCTTTTATAAAAAGCGACATAGGCTTTCATCATCTCTGTTCTCCCATTCTCTTCCATATGTCTGCTGCCCCTTAGAATTCTACTGCTTTGTTACTCTTTTACATTCCAACTGCCAGTTTTCTTTGAACCAGCTCTTTCCAGTCGACCCAATTCAGATAACTCTTTGATCGTTCTCTGAACAGTGCTTCTCGACAAAGAGGTTAGCTCAATAATTTCTTTTTGTGTAATTGTTGGATTATTGTGCAGTATATCAAGCAATGTTTTCTGATTATCAGTTAAAGCTTCATTTAATACCTCATTTAAAGCTTCATCACTTGATGCTTTAAAATTCAGATTCGGAAGCTTTACTGTAAATTCCACTCGATTGGATCGGAAGGTTGGTTCTAAACCCCGTTGATAATTTGCAGCATTTTCGTATGCAGTGCAGATTTTACTTAAACCACTGCCTTGACGTTCCATATATCCAAGGCGGGCAAAAATATCGGCAAGGATAGGATTCCTTCTGGTGGATGGAATATCGTCAATGTCACGTTCCTGAATCTGTGTGCCGTCAGGCATTCCGCCTGGAGAATAGATTACCAAACGGTCATCAAATATATCCACATGAACCTCGCTGCCATTAATCAGATAATCCCTGTGGATCAAGGCATTTACCAAAGCTTCAAAAACACTTCTTTCACAATAATCCGGCATTTCAATTCTGGAATTTGGAGTTTTCTTCCAAAGAGTTTTCATGTTACGCTTTACAAAGCTCATGCCTTCATTCAGAAGAATAATAAGACTGCCATTATACTCAGCACTGTCTAAAGCATCAACCTGTCCGCCACTTTTATCCTGTCCATTCCATCTTGTGCAGAAAAGGCGAGACCAACGAATAGGTGTATCATCAGCAAGTAAGGCTCCTGCATTAGTAAGATGTCCATGTGCATCTTTAATACCGAAAGATTCAAAACCTTTCTCAGTCATGCTGTTTCCGGTCCAGGATTTATAGCGTTCTCTTAATTTGCTGAAAGAAAAATCCTCATAGTTGTACGGGGACATCAATGAATCATACGATGAGTTTCTACCACGCATAACCAAACGCTTCAGTTCAGTCGCATCAGCAGCAACACTTTCATTGCCAATACGAATGTAAGCTTCCGTCATGCCATCACCAGTGTAATAATAAGGTGTTTCTGCTCCTGCCGGAACATGAAGCAATAATAGTTCTTTTCCGTCTTCTGCTTTATGAAGCGTCATTATAGCTTCTGGAAATGGCGAAATTCTCTCCTTGATTTTCTGACTGACGAATTCGGAATCAGATTTAATATTCTCCAGACCAACAATGTCTTCGTCATCAGTAATCCCAAAGATTAGAGTTCCACCTGTTGTATTCGCAAAAGCACTGACACTTTTAAGCCAGCTTTTCACTTTCTTATGCTCAACTGCCTGTTTTTTGTCATATTCTGTTGCTTCTCCAAGAAGATCCTTTATCTTCATATTCAGTCCTCCCTTCGAGTCAAATTGGACATTTCCGCAACAACAGTATTATACCATATGATATTTATTTTGTTCATACATCAGGATGGTAGCAGGAACAACCTCCATTCGCTCTGCAATCTGTCTGGTAGTTAATGATTCCCTCTAATGATAATATTTCAAATTATCGCCCGGAAGATTACTCTTAGGCTTTTCCTCAAACGGCAAAGCTACATGGAGCAGTAGCCTGCCTTGATAGAATTGACACAATCGGTATATCCCTCGCATCTTGTATAGATACGCTATTCAATCATCAGCGTAAGCATTACCTTTAGTTACTTATTTCTTTTTATTTTACAACCCCGACAATGTTCTCATAACCAAATCCACATCCTTATTTTCTAACTCTTGAATAATATGTAGATATGTCTTCTGTGTAGTTGTCATACTCGCATGTCCCAAGCGTCTCGCCACACTGGCCATAGACACCCCTGCAAATAGCAATAATATCTTCATTCGGCATCACAATATTCAAATCTCCACCCAGCAAAATACCTGATTTATCAACGGTTGCAGCCCTTGCAATATCCTCTGCTGTTTCACCTGATGCAGGAACAATAACCTCTCCACCCTTACTGTATACAGAACCCTCTTTTGCTTCTACATACGTATCCACATCTGAAATGCTGGTTTCATATTTTGTATATAATCTTCCATATAAAATAATCGGAGCCTCGGATTCAGTCAAATCACCTTTTGAATAACCACTTCCTTTACTAAACGTCATCCAACTTACGCTGTTCCCAAGTTTTTCACTCTGTAATTTGCAAAATATAACACTTACGATGAAATAGAGTTATTCCACATGATTTCGAACCATCATCAGTGTATATCCCAAAAGATTTTTCCCTTTCCACTGTGAAATATCAAATCGTCTTTCGTCTTTCACAGACAAGCCAATTCCCCATACACTATCATGTACTGCACATTCGGCAAGTATCGCATCCTTAGTTTCTAATAGCTTCTTTTTCAATATCTCTTGTTGTGAAAATTTAGCAAGTAGTCCTTCATACACTATTAACTGCCTTACACCATTCCAAATATTGTCATTATATCCTGAAACTGTCCGACCCAATTCTTTAATACGTGCTACATCATCAATTGCAAGTATTTGCTCTGCTATCGTCCCATCCCGAAAACAAACAGCCTTATGATACATCATAAATTGCTCCACTGAAGAAAATGTTTTCCCATCCACTTCAAAATATGATAAATACCAATTACTCAAAAAACCATTTTCTTCATCTGGATTATGAAAACAGATAACTTTCATGATACTGCCCCTACTTTCTGTACTGCCAGTTCTAAATCCAAGTCATGAAGACCTGCATATGCTTTTTTTAGAAAATCTACAGGAATTTTCTGAAGAATTTCTGCACTTGAAAGGTTATAATACCACTGATAATAAGCATAAAACTCACCAATCCAATCTGGCATAAATCCTGTCATTGCCTTTCCAGATTTCATATGATAATCCTCATTATCACAAAAATACTTCCACAATTCTTTTTCATCCATTGTATTTACATATGCCTGCGCCTCATCTATATATTTTCTGGTTTTACTCATCATATAGGCATTTATAAAATCTTCAGTATCTTTATCAGGGAAAGTCTCTGCTACATAGTCAAATAATCTTCCTTGATTTTCCACTACTCCCTCTAGATACGCTTCTGAATATGCTTTCATACTCATTCACCTCTTAAATCAGTGTACTAATCACATTTATCACTTTATTTGCATCCGAATTAACCAATTCTCGCATCTTTTTTCGTGCAATGTCATCTCTATAATTATATTTCTGATGGAATTCGTTATATAAAATTAAGATACACCTTTCTTTATCTCTTGTCTCTGCTTTTGTAAGTTTTTTGCACATTTTTGTCATTTCTAATAAAAATCAGTTGATATATAATCACAACAGTCAGAATTCTTTTGATAACATAATATAAGGATAGCACAGTACGAGTCCATTTATCGGTACTCACACTGTGCTATTTTTAAACAATACAACAGAACTGACGGAAAAGATCCATCCAGCTTAAGTTCATGGTCTTCTCTGATGCAGGAAATAATATACAGAATCATTTCACCCGTAACCTTTTTCAGTTAATCTCATTCAGATCATAAGGTGTGGTCTGGTATACATAGTAATTGAGCCAGTTGCAGTAAAGGTTATTGCTGTGGGAGCGCCATTGCAGGGATGGTCTTTGCGTGTCATCGTTCCCCGGATAATAGTTCTTCGGCATCTGAATAGGAAGTCCCTTATTTTTATCCCTCATATATTCATTATGCAGGGTATACCGATCATATTCCGGGTGTCCCATAACGAAGATCTGCCGGCCTTCCTCCGCCATACAGAGAAGGACTCCTGCCTCCTCTGACTCTGCCAGCACTGTCAGTTCACTGCAGTTATGGATATCCTCAGAAAGAACTGCTGTATGTCTGCTGTGAGGGATCAGAAAAGTATCGTCAAAGCCTCTCACAAGGGGAACCTTGCGGTTCATTACCTTATGCTCATAAACACCAAACAGCTTCTGTGGCAGGAGTACCTTTTTCAGTCCGTAGTGATAGTAAAGTCCTGCCTGGGCTCCCCAGCAGATATGGAACGTGGAAAAGACATGCTTTCTGCTCCAGTTCATGATCTCACACAGCTCCTTCCAGTAATCCACCTCTTCAAAAGGGATCTGCTCTACCGGTGCCCCGGTAATGATCAGTCCATCGTATTTGTTATTTTTCAGCTCATCAAATGTCTTGTAAAACTGGTTCAGATGCTGGATCGGTGTATTTAATGATACATGACTGTTCATTTTCATGAAGGAAACTGCTATCTGCAACGGGGTATTGGATAATGCCCTAAGGAGCTGCAGCTCCGTGTCCTGCTTCACCGGCATCAGATTCAGGATGCAGATACTAAGAGGACGGATATTCTGATGCATCGCCCTGTCTTCATCCATTACGAATATATTTTCATTTTCCAGTATGCCCTTCGCTGGCAGATCATTTTGTACCTTAACCGGCATTCCCTTTTCCTCCGATTTCTCTTTCTTATTCCGTTCCTTATTCTGTCAATTCTTATCTGTTAATAAAACACCCGGCCGTTCTCGAGATTTTTTCTGTATTCACATGCCTTTGCATAAAGCGTATTCGGATGAATACACCGTTTTTTCTCCGAACATTCCTTATACCTTGCACAGCAGGCAAAGGCAGCCGCCTTTGGCACATAATTTTCTATGCCATACCGGATACAGTTCTCGAGGCATTTCACAAAATTCTCTGAATTCTTATCCATCCGGACAGAAAACCGTCCATTTATGTCTTCCACTGCCTCTCCAAATTCCTTTAACCCGGGGTTTCTGGAATCAACCGCCACTATATCCGGGTTTGATTTCAGAATTCCTTCCCTGATCCTGGTAAGAACTGTATTTCTACTTCCGTTCCTTTTATCTTCCACAAGATCCGGCTCATAAACACACACAGCATACGAAGAAATCCTGTTGTCTTTTCCTGGATTTACCAGCACTGACAGTGCATGCTCCGTCAGATGCAGCTCCTGCTCCAGTGCCGGGAACATCCCAGTCAGACGCTCCTGCCAGCCTTCTGACGCATCTGCTTCCACAAATTCATTTTCATTCATATTTTTATCTGACTTTTTTATATCCTTTTCGTTCAAAAGCATGATTCCATTCTCTTCCATTAAACTATAAATATTACTGTGAAACAAGTAAAAAACTCAGGAAAGCATTTTCAGAAGTTCTTCCTCTGTAATAACAGGGATCCCAAGTGCCTGTGCTTTTATAAGCTTGCTTCCTGCCGCCTCTCCTGCCACCAGGTAATCTGTCTTTTTGCTAACAGAGCCTGTACATTTTCCGCCATTATTTTCAATCAGGTCTGCGACTTCTTTTCTGCCAAGCGTCGGCAGTGTTCCCGTCACAACAATCGTCAGTCCCTTTAATTTATCACCCGTATCATTATTTTCCGGCATTTCCATAGTAAGCCCGGCGGCCTTAAGCTCTGATATGATCACCTGATTCTCCGGATCATCAAAATACTGTCTGATACACTGTGCCGTAGTATCTCCTATGTCATCAATTGCGATCAGTTCTTCATAAGAAGCCTTCTGCAGATCATTGATAGCTGCGAAATGCTTCATGATCGTTCTGGCTGTGTTTTTTCCTACATTTCTGATCCCCAGACCTGTCAGCAGCTTAAACGGTTCATTTTCCTTAGATTTTTCGATTGCCTCCAGCACTCTGACCGTTCCTTTTTCTTTGCCAAATACGCCTTTCGCAATCAATTCTTCTTTATGTTCTTTCAGCTTATAAATATCTGCAAAGGTTTTCACGTATCCTGCCTTGATCAGTGTATCAATGATCGAATCTCCAAGCCCCATAATGTTCATTGCATCCAAAGAGCAGAAATAGGAAATCGTTCTTGTCAGCTGTGCCGGGCAAAGTACATTCTGACAGCAGATATCTGCCATATCCTCATCCTTCACCAGGATGCTTCCACAGACTGGACACCTTTCCGGTGCCTTAAAAACCTGCTTTGGTGCCTCAACGCATCCGTTTAACTTGGGGATGATTTCCCCGCTCTTAAAGATCCTGTATGCTCCTCCAAGACCTGCCTGCATTTCATTAATATAATCCTGATTATGCAGAGTTGCTCTTGATACATTCGTCCCACACAGTCTTGCCGGCTTTCCTGTGATCTGATCATGAAATACTCCAGTAAAGGTAAGCTTGCCGGTTCTGCCGACATCCACCAGGATATCGTCCATGATCACGACACGCTCTTCCGGTGGATATTTATAGGCGATATGTCCGCTTGAATATTTGCTTCCCGCCGGGAAATCATTCCGGTATCGGACCTGGTCGATTTTAATGACCGCTCCGTCAATATCGTAATCCAGCTCACCACGCATATCCCCGATCTCATCTATCATTCTGATGATCTCCTCTGCCGTATTGCATTTTCTGTGAAAAACAACCGGTATTCCATGCCGCTGCAGGATATCCATTCCCTTGCAATGACTTTCCGTCAGCTCCTCCGGTCCCTGCTGCACATTAAATACAAACATACGAAGCCCACGCTTCTTTGTAACTCCCGGATCCAGCTGCCGCAGTGTTCCTGCCGCCAGATTCCTTGGATTGGCAGCCAGCTTCTTTCCCGCCTGTTCCTGCTCAAGATTATAGCCTTCAAAATCTTCATGGGACATGTATACTTCCCCGCGAAGCTGCAGGGAAGCATAAGGCAGATCCACTGACCGTTTCACATCCGGGATCACAAGCGCATTGGCTGTCACATCCTCACCAACCAGTCCATCTCCTCTGGTTTCTGCAAGAATAAGCCTTAAGCGTCCATCTTCCTCCTTCTCATACCGAAGTGTCATGCTGAGTCCGTCTATTTTGGTCTCGACAGAAAAACTGCAGTCCGGGTGAAGGGCTTTTACCTTCTCTACCCATGCAGTAACATCTTCCTTTGTAAAAACATCTTCAATGGAAAGCATCGGCACATCATGTGTCACCTTAACACCTGCCTCGCGCTTCGCCGTGCCACCGATCTTCTGCGTCGGAGACTGTGGTGTGACCCATTCCGGATGCTCCTTCTCGGCTGCTTTCAGCTTCAGCATCAGCTGATCATAGTCATAATCACTGATCTCCGGTTCATCCTGATTATAATAGCGGTCCATATGATAATTGATTGTTTTCGTAAGTTCATCGTATTCTTTTTTTTCCATTACCTCTGTTTCTATCCGATTACTATCCATTTTACTTGCAGGATTCCCTTCATTTATTTTTATTTTTCCTTCAATGCCTATTTCATAATCCCTGTTTTTCTCCGTCTTTCTGTCTGCAGGCTTTCAGGTGTCAAAAAGATCTTATATTTTTATAATTCCTTATATTTACTGGTATTTTTCATGCATGAATTATATAACATCTGTAATTCTATCCCAGTGATCTGGCGGTATTTCCCGGGTAATAAGCCTGCAAGTTCCACAGTTGCCACACGGATTCTTTTGATCGCTGTCACCTCAAATCCCAAAGCATGGGACATTCGTCTGATCTGTCTGTTGACTCCCTGGGTTAGAATGATCCGGAAGGTAAATTTCCCGATTTTTTCTACCTTACAGGGTTTTGTCCTGCGGTTCAGCTCCTTTAAGAACACACCATCTGCCATATTCTGCAGGAACTCCCCGGTAATCTCCTTATTCACCTTCACGATGTATTCCTTTTCATGGTTTCCGCTGCCATTCATCATCGTGTGGATCAGGTCTCCGTCATTCGTAAGCAGGATCAGCCCCTCTGAATCTTTATCAAGCCGACCTGCATAGGTCACTCTCACCGGCAGCTTCACCTGCTGCGTCAGAACCTTGTCCGCATGCCGGTCTCTCTCCGTACACGTCACTCCAAGAGGCTTATAGTAAGCGTAAACCACTTTATCATTTTTCCCGGGAAGATGTTTACCATTCACCTCGATCTCGTCCTCATCCGAGACCTGGAGCCCCATCACAGCCTTCTGTCCGTTTACCTGGACCCTTCCCTCTTCTATTAGCTTATCAGCATCTCTCCGTGAGCATACGCCGCAGGATGCCAGATATTTATTCAATCTTTCCTTCTGCATCATTTCCCCCTGTTTCTGTCAGATAACTGCGGTATTTTTCCCTGTCTGCCGGATGGCATTTCACCAAAAGAAGTGTTCCCTCTTCCTTATATTCCCGCTTAAGTATCACAGCATTTTCCATAAAGTAAGAAACAATATCCCCTCTTTGAAAAGGAATCAGGAACTCTCCCTCCACCTGATCTGCATAAATCTTTTCAAGGATCTCCCCGACAAGCAGATCCAGTGATGCTTCTTCCTTTGCTGAAACAAAGAGCTTATCCCCGACTGTTCTCGGATAGGAAGCCCCCTCCCTTCTGTCCGCCTTATTATATACGGTAAGCATGGGAATATGTCCTGCGGAAAGCTCTGACAGGGTCTGCGCCGTTGTTTTCATCTGTTCCTCATAAAAGGGATCCGAATAATCCACCACCTGTATGAGCAGATCAGCATTCTCTATTTCCTCCAGCGTAGACCGGAACGCTTTCACCAGGCTGTGGGGCAGATCATGGATAAATCCAACTGTATCTGACAGCAGAAAGTCTCTATTATCCCCGGTATTGATCCGGCGGACCGAGGTATCCAGTGTAGCAAAAAGCATATCCTTCTCAAGCACTCTCTTTTCTTCTCCGGCCGCATAACGATCCACCATGGCATTCATGATCGTTGATTTTCCTGCATTGGTATACCCGACAAGGGAAACAAGCGGCAGTCTGCCTTTATTTCTTCTGCTCCGCTGTACTTCTCTCTCCTTGGTAATTTCCTTCAGCTCACGCTGCAGTTCCGCAATTCTGTGTTCGATCTTCCGTCTGTCTAACTCCAGCTTCTTTTCTCCGGCTCCCCTGCTGCTCATGCTTCCACTGGTTCCGCCCTGCCTTGTCAGTGCTTCATGCATGCCTACCAGTCTTGGCAGAAGATACTGAAGCTTTGCTGTTTCCACCTGAAGCCTGGCTTCTCTTGTCCTTGCCCTGCTTTCAAAGATCTCCAGGATCAGTGTCGTCCTGTCCATAACCGGGACATCCAGCAGATCCTGCAGATTTCTCAGCTGGGATGGTGTCAGGGAATTGTTGAAAACAACCAGATCAGCTTCCAGCCTTACACACAGTTCCTTTAATTCCTGTACCTTGCCAGCTCCCATATAGAGCCCTTTATTCACTGTTTCCAGCCTCTGTATGACCATACCGACCGGTTCCATATAGCAGGCTTTCGCAAGGCTTTCAAGCTCATCCATTCTGTGTGACATATCACCTGTTGATTCTGTGATACCCTCCTCCACTGCCGCCAGTACGACCCTTTCTGCTCTTTCCTCTGTTATTTCAACTGTATTACTGTTCCGCACTTCCTGCATGATTGTTTTCCTGTAATTCCTCGATCAATTCAAAATAATTTTCAAATGTTTTCCTGCAGCATCCGGGATTCCTGATCCCGATCTTTCCTGTTTTCAGCCCGATCAGTGAAAAGGCCATTGCCATTCTGTGATCCTCATAGGTCTCCACTTCCGTTTCTCTGATCCCATCTTCTGAAACCGGTCTGATCAGAATTCCCTTTTCCTCCGGAATCTCCTCGCAGTTGACACCCATCCTGTTTAATTCAGTGATGATCGCTTTCATCCGGTCTGATTCCTGATAGCGGATATGTTCTATATCACAGATCCTTGTTTCTGAAGCAGCAAATGGTGCAATCGCTGCCATGGTCATAGTCTGGTCAGAAAAATCCTTCATGGAAAGAGTCTGCCCCGGATACGCACTTAACAGACGGCCATCCACACAGATCCCTTTCTCTGTATCCTCCATCTTACACCCCATTTTGGAAAGCACAGACAAAAATGCAATATCTCCCTGTATGGAGTTTTCATGGACTCCATTTACAATAACACTTGTTCTTAAAAGTGGTGCCATTGCATAGAAATAACAGGCTCCAGAAACATCCGGCTCGATCTCATATACCGGAACGCCAAAGGAAGCATTTCCGGACACAATGCACTTCCTTCCTTCCCTTTCCACTTCAATTCCAAACTGTCTCATCATAGCAAGTGTCATTTTAATATATGCACCTTCGCTTCTGTCTCCTTCAAGTATGACAGTCAGGCCATCTTCCTTCATGGCTGCACACATTAATAAAGCACTGGCAAATTGACTACTGATCTTTGTATCGATCCTTACTTCCTTCTGATGAATACCGTCAGAATGCAGGGCAAAAGGAAAATGTCCTTCCTCCCCGTGGAACTCAAATGTAACACCACATGCCTCCAGCAGGGAAAGCAATGGCTCCATGGGACGCTTACACATCTGGGGTGATGCTGTCAGTTCATAATCCCCTCCAGCCATAGCCAGCATTACTGTAAGAAAACGTGCCGCAGTTCCTGCACTTCTTACATTGATGGAAGCCTTTCTGTCAGGAATCCTTCCTCCTGTTCCTTCTATTATAACTTCTTTCTTTTTCTCATTTATTTCAATATTAAATCCTAATTTAATTAAGCAGTCCAGAAAGCCACGGGAATCATCGCTGAACAGGACTCCTTTCAAATGACATGTTCCCTGTGACAGTGCTGCCAGAAGAAGTGCCCTGTTTGTGATGCTTTTAGATCCCGGCACACTTACAGTAATTTCCCGGTTCTCCTGAAATTTGGACAGCCATTTTACAGGTGCTGCTGTTTCCATTTCTCTTTCCATTTCTGTTTCTTTCCCGGATGTTTCTATCAGAGCCAGCAGCTCTTCCGGTCTGTTTATCATCGCAGCCGCTCCGGCTGCCTGCAGCTCTTCTACTGTCCGGAATCCCCATGTGACAGATACACAGTCCATTCCTGCATTTCTGGCAGTTGCAATATCCACATCAGAATCTCCCACATACAGGGCATCTTTTTCTGATACCTGTAATAACCGCAGTGCTTCCCTGGCAGTATCCGGTGCCGGTTTCTTGCGGATTCCTTCGCTTGCGCCGATTGCTACCTTCAGATATTTTTCAAAATAAAGATGATACAGGACATCCACTCCCTCCTGCATCTTGTTGGATACGATTGCCGTTTTGATTCCTTTTTTCTGTAAGCTTGTCAGAAGCTCTGCGATTCCGGGATAGAGACAGGTCTTATCATTGCAATGTTCTTCGTAATATGCTTTAAATACAGCAAATACCTCTGTAAATGTCTTTTCATCCTGATCCGGCATAAGTGCTCTCTGCACCAGCTTCTCAACACCATTTCCAACAAAATTCCGTACTTCCTCCAGTGACCGTTCTTTTTTATGATACATCCGCAGTGCATAATTTACACTGTCCTTCAGATCCTCCAATGTATTTAACAGAGTTCCATCCAGGTCAAATATAACTGCCTGATATGCTTTTTTCTCTTTAGTCTGATTTTTCATGCCTACTTCCTTTCTTACGATACACAGCTATCTGTTTAACAGCATACAATATCTTAAGTCCTTTTAAAAGAGGTTTTTATGGCTACAGTTGTAATTGATGCCGGTCATGGGGGTTCCGACTTTGGTGCTACCTATCTTGGGCGAAAAGAAAAGGATGATACCCTCCGCCTTGCCCTTGCTGTGGGAAACATACTGGAAGAAAATGGTGTAAATGTGATCTATACAAGAACCAGTGATGTCTATACCAGCCCTGCCGGTAAAGCTGCAATGGCAAATGCCTCCGATGCAGACTATTTTCTCTCTATCCACCGTAACTCCAGCCCCTATGATAACCAGTATACTGGTGTAGAATCCCTCGTTTATTCCAAAAACGGCATTGCAAGAACCATTGCCGAGAACATAAACCGTGAGCTTACCCGTGTAGGATTTGTCAATCAGGGGATCCAGGAACGGCCAAATCTGGCTGTCCTGCGCCGGACTGACATGCCTGCCGTCCTTGTAGAAGTCGGATTTATTAATACAGATAAAGATAACATACGTTTTGATACTCAGTTTCAGGAAATTGCCAGGGCAATTGCCAATGGATTGTTAAAGAGTATTTCCTGACATACAGAGAACCTGCCGATGGCAGGTTCTCTGATTCTATTCGAGTGCTGGTATACCCTTCAGGATATTCTCTGTATGATGCTCCAGATAATTATCCTCTCCGCTTGTCAGACCCTCTTTCTTCATTTCTGCAATAATACGTGACACTATGAACTCTATCGTTTCCGGAATTCTTTCATCTCCAACCGGCATCTGTGACAAAGCAGTAAGCACATCTCTCAATTCCTTGAGCAGCGGGAGCTTTTCCAGTCCTTTGTGCATCCATTTATAAAAAGGCGCATAGCTCCGGTTCAGCAGATAGATCATCGCCATCGTATGCTTCATGAATTCTGCCAGTGCGATCTGTGCCGTTACTGTTTCATTTCTTCCAAGCATACGGCTGTAATTATATTGCCCGGCCTGTGCCATCAGTGCCGCTTCCCTGGCGATCTTTTTGAGTCTCACTTCCTCCGGATAATAAGAAAGCAATCCTTTTCGTATTCTCGTGAACTCTCCAAGATCATCCCTGAAAACCCTTCCGTTAGTGGCTGTACTGAGCTGATAGTCCTGTATAACCTCCCATTGTCTTCTGGATACCGGTACATCCTGCAGTCCTGTGAGTTCTCCGTAGAACTCACTGATCCGGAATACACCGACTCTTTTTCTTGCCTTGGCAGAGGTTACCCTTGTGACTCCCATAAAGGTGTGCGGCAATTCATCATAGGCCTGCTGCAGCTCTTCACCGATCTCATCATATACCTGATCTGTCAGCCAGAGGCAGAAGCCCGGGCCAAAATCATGATCTCTTGATACTTCATCATCATATCCAAAGCATTCCGATCCTTCTCCTACCAGGCCTGCTGCGATCACACCCTCATATGCCGGAAACCTCGTCCTGATCATAGGGATACCATATTCTTCATAAAAGGCCTGACACAGCTCCATTCCCTTTTCAAAGCTGCGGTTTCTGATCAGTGCATTTTTCTGCTCCTGAATAACTGCATGCAGGTTTTGTAATGTAATTTCGTATGCCTGGTTTCTTCCTGATGTCCTCTCAATTTCAAAAAGTGCCAGCTTATAAAACCTGGCGGATTCCTCAAGCTCCCCTGTCAGATACAGTACCTCACCCATTGCCGACAGGGCACCGCTGTAATGATAATCTCTTTCTTCATCCATTTCGTACAGGGATATCGCTCTTTTCAGATGATCCATGGCTTCTTCATAGCGGAGCAGCTTAATCTCCGCCAGTGCCAGATTCGTATAGATCGCTGCCACCTCTGTCCTGGCACCCTGATACTGACTGGCAACAGAGAGTGCCCTTTGCAGACAGTCACAGGCACTTTCATCGTCCCCTGTCTGCTGGAAAAGAAGACTCATGCCCTGATACAGCTCTACATATCTGAAATCATTATAAGCTATGCTTCCCTCGTAAATCCCTTTAACCTCCTGATAGGCTCTCATGGCATCTGAAAGAAGTCCTGCCTCTCTGTATGCATCTGCTACATGAAGAAGCGTAGCTGCATAAGGAACGGTTCCTTTCATTCCCATTCCCTGCAAAAGCAGGAGAACCTGCTGACAGTATTCCACCATCTTTTCAAATTCTCCTGTTCCTCCATAATAGCTGATCAGTTCATTCATCAGCGTGATCACTGCACGCCTGTCACCTTCCTCAGCTGCCTCTTCCATTTTTTCTCTTAAATAGCCTTCTACCAGGTCGGTTCTGCGGTTTTCAATCAGAGAATCCAGCTGCGACAATACTAATTCCACATTCATATTTCTGCCTCCATTCACTTCTCTTCACTTTTCCCACCCTCATAATATGCAAAACGATTTTTTCCACTCTTTTTTACCGTATACATAGCAGAATCTGCACACTCGATTAATTCCTCCAGTGTAGAAGCATCCTTTGGGAAGGATGCAATTCCAATACTGCCTCCAACTCTTCTGAATTCTCCAGCCAGAGAAAACGGTTTGGAAAACAGCTCCTTGCACTGCATTGCCGTCTTATCTACGATCTTACTCTGTATACTCTGGATTATAATGATAAATTCATCACCTGCATAGCGGTAAGGCATCAGAATCTGTGAATGAAGCATCTTCATCCTTGCTGCCAGCTCCCGCAGTGCATCATCGCCTGCCGCATGTCCATAAGTATCATTGATCTTTTTAAATTCATCAATATCGATCATAAAGATCGTACACGGTGTGCCATTCCGGATCAGTTCCTCCAGATCTGTCATCAGCTTGCTTCTGTTGGGGATCCCTGTCAGGAAATCATGATTGGAAGCATTTTCCATAATCCCTCTTGCCTCCTCCAGTTCCCTGTACAATCTCCTTCTGCGCAGATTATCAATCAGTGAAACCAGCACTACCACAAGAAGCATACCTATCAGGATACCGCCCGGTATCAGCACCTCTTTATTTCTCTGGAAAAAGGGCTGACGATAATTAACGATCTTTGTTCCTTCCGGAAGCATCTTCATGTCAAGACCATAGGCTTTCATAACCAGCTCATCTACACAGTAAATGTTCGGACTGTCACCCACTACTCCGATCTCACCGCTGTTCTTCCCATTGATGATATCCATTGCCATGCCGGCAGCTTCTTCTCCTGATTTTCTCATGGAAACAACATTGCCACCAAGAAGTCCTTCCCCAATCCCCTCTTCCATCATCCGGAATACCGGAACCGTGGCCGCTCCGGTGATCAGTTTTACTGCCTCCCTGCTTGAATACTGCTTTCCACTTTCGTCTTCCGTCATGCAGATATAAATCAGTATTGTTCCCTTTCCAAGCTGTCTGATCTTCCCCTTCAGCTGCATAGTACTCAGTTCAGATGCATTGATCTCAGAAAATGTAAGCTCCGGAAACTTTTCTTCACAGGCGAAGAACTGTTCTCTGATAGTCCTTCCTGTCACACTGTCATCCAGAATAGCTACTACCTTCTTCGCATCAGGCAGAAGTGTTTTCGCAAAGACAATGTTTTTTTCGACTGACAGCTTTTCTATAACACCAGTTATCAATGGATCCTCTGACATTTCATAAGCAAGCTGTTCATTATTGACTCCTTCATATACAAGGGGAATTTCTGCAAACAGCTCCTCCCTGTACTTCTGTGCAAAAAGAAGGGCTGCATCATCTCCCAGAATGATCACATCATAAGGTGCTACCTTGCTGAGTCTGTATTTCAGTCCCTCATAAAATAACTGTTCACTCGTTTCGTCACTGACACGCTTGGTATCCATGAACTCATAGTCTACCACTGCTTCATCACTGACTCCCGCCTGAATACCCTCTATCTGGGACTGTACCGTATCCCACCCATAATTATAAGAACTGATAAAAAGGATTCTCCCCTCTGCGCTTTCTTTTCTGTTTTCTTCAGCCTGGACGCTGATACCTCCAAACACAAGTGACAGCAGAAGACAATATAACAGAATTTCAGTGATCCGTCTTCTCATTCTGATCCCCCTCTTTTTCTTATACATTTACACTTGCAAGCATATCTTTGCATCTAGTACTATAGTATCACTTTCCAGTATTTTATTCAATTTGGAAACCCCTTATTTTATCAGTTTTCTCCAAAAATTTTCCTGCATAGCTTCAGACTGCCTGCTATGACTGCATCCATGTCATAATACCGGTATTCTCCAAGCCTTCCGCCAAAGATCACCTTTTCTTCCTTATCAGCCAGTTTTTTGTATTTTTCATAAAGGGTGTTATTTTTTGTGTCATTTACCGGATAATATGGCTCATCCCCTTTTTTCCACTCAGAAGAATATTCTCTGCTGATCACGGTCTTAGGCAGATCATCTCCCTTTTCATCTTTTCCAAACTCAAACCATTTATGCTCAATGATCCTTGTATAGGGTGTTTCTCTGTCAGTATAATTTACAGCAGCATTTCCCTGAAAATTAATCTGATCCAGAAGCTCCGTTTCAAAACGCACGCTTCTGTATTCCAGTGTCCCAAAGCAGTAGTCAAAATAAGCATCCACAGGACCAGTATAGATAACCTGATCCGCCAGACCGTTCCAGTGCTCCCTGTCTTCCAGATAATCCTCACGCAGCCTGACCTCAATGCCTTCAAGCATATTCTGTACCAGCCTCGTATACCCTCCAATCGGAATCCCCTGATACAGCGCATTAAAATAATTATTATCAAAGGTAAAACGTACCGGCAGACGTTTGATGATAAATGCCGGCAGTTCACTGCATGGACGTCCCCATTGCTTCTCCGTATATCCCTTGATCAGCTTTTCATAAATATCGGTTCCTACCAGAGAGATTGCCTGCTCTTCCAGGTTCTTCGGCTCTGTGATATGGGCCTCTCTCTTCTGCTCCTCAATCTTCTGTGCGGCTTCCTCTGGTGTTACCACACCCCACATTTTATTAAAGGTATACATATTAAAGGGAAGACTGTACAGCTCCCCCTTGTAATTAGCCACCGGACTGTTGGTAAAGCGGTTAAAATCCGCATACTTCGTTACATAGTCCCATACCATCCTGTCATTGGTATGAAAAATATGTGCACCATACCGGTGTACATGGATCCCCTCTGTGTCTTCTGTATAGACATTTCCTGCGATGTGATCTCTTTTATCAATAACAAGCACCTGTTTTCCTGCTTTTCTGGCTTCACAGGCAAATACGGCACCGAAAAGTCCCGCTCCAACTACCAGATAATCATACATTCTCTGAGCGTCCCCCTTTATTCTTCATTCTGATATCATATTTTACCACATTTACCGGATAATGGCAAAAAAATTGCCGTCCCTGCCAGATATCTGGCAGAGGCGGCACAGGCATAGTCATCAGATCCTCTCTGATCCTTTTATTTTCCGAAATGGAATAATCCTTTTTTCTCATAGGGCTCACTGCTGTCTGAAAGAAGCCTGTATCCGATTCCTTCGATCTCTTTCCCAAGGAGTGGAATATCCAGTTCTTCCTCACTGATCACTACAGTTTCTCCGGCTTTGGCAGAGGAAGTCACCTTCTTTACCTTTGCCACCTTTCTGATCAGATCGTTCATATGTGCTTCGCACATGCTGCAGGCCATTCCGTCGATTTTTAATGTTGTCTTTATCATGATCCTCTCTCCTTTTCTACAGGCAAGTGTACTCCTGCCTATTGTTCTTTTCAAGGAGTATCACATGTTACTTTACATGAAATGCTTTCATTCCCGGATATACTGCGCTGCTGCCCAGTTCCTCTTCAATACGGAGTAACTGGTTGTACTTGGCAACTCTTTCCGATCGGCTGGGTGCACCGGTCTTGATCTGACAGGTGTTTAATGCCACAATACTCCCTGCCGGAAGGTTTTTCTTCCGGTGGCTTCTGATTCAGCAGCTCAGAGCCGATGGGAGTCTTCCATATTTATTTCAAAGGATCCTTATAGAATTCGCGGAAGGTTGTATAGCCGTCTTTCGTAAGCTGTTCCTTTTGGAATTTTTTATTCTTATTCATCCTGACAACAAGCACCTGAGTTCCTGATTTTCTCTCCTCCTGTGCTGCTGCGATCACCTTGCACAGCTCTTCCTTTGCCACACCCTTCTCGATCAGGAAAGCTGCCTTCTCAGGCTGGGAAGGTACCTTAAATCCATTCTCCATAAGAAGCAGGATGATTCTTTCAAATCCAATGGAAAAGCCGCAGGCGGGAACATCATTTCCTGTAAATTTACCTACCATCCTGTCATATCTGCCGCCGCCACCACAGCTTCCGCCAAACTGCGGCATTGCGATCTCAAAAATCGTGCCGGTATAATAAGACATTCCTCTAACCAGAGTGGGATCAAATACAAGTTCAAAATCAGCACTCTTGGTAGAATTTACACTTTCCATGATCTCCTGAAGGCTTTCCCTTACTTCCTCATCCAGGAAATCACCAAGCTTTTTGGCAAGATAGGCAAGACCATTTTCAGAAGCCTCCATACCCCTGAACAGCTCCAGGTATTTATCAACACTTTCCTTGGCGAAGCCATCTTCAAGAAGCTCCGCTTCTACTCCTTCAAGTCCGATCTTGTCCATCTTGTCAAGGGTAATAAACACATGATCATAGCTTTCTTCTGCAAATCCACTGTAGGCTGCCATAGCCTTCAGGATCCTTCTTTCATTGATCCTGATCTGGAATCCTGAAAATCCAAGCCTGCCAAGAGTCGTTGTCGTAGCCAGGATCAGCTCGATCTCTGCCAGGTTGGAGGGTTCTCCCAGAATATCAATATCACACTGCATGAACTGACGGTAACGGCCACGCTGCGGTCTGTCAGCACGCCATACATTTCCCATCTGCAGAGCCTTAAAGGGTGTCGGAAGTTCATTGGCATGTGCAGAGTAATACCGCACTAACGGAACAGTAAGATCATAACGGAGACCTCCGTCCACCAGATCCTTCTCTTCCTTTGCTGCTTCAAGATTCAGCTTCTCTCCACGCTTTAATATTTTAAAGATCAGCTTCTCATTCTCTCCACCCTGCTTATTGGTCAGATTCTCTATATTCTCCACACAGGGGGTCTCAATGGAAGTAAATCCAAATTTACCATAGGTCTCCTTGATCACACCGATCACGTAATCTCTGATCTTCATTTCCTCCGGCAGAATATCCTTCATACCGGTTACCGGTTTCTTACTAAGTGCCATAATCCGGCCTCCCTTTTCTTTTATACTTTGATAGATGATACCCCGTAATTTTACACTGTTTCCAGATGCTTTGCAACCTTGCGCTTTCTTTTTTTCTATATTATAATAACAAATGCTTACATCAGAGGAGGAAACTATTATGTCATTTGAGTTTGTGAAAAAATTGCCAACTCCAAGCGAGATCAAGGAGCAGTATCCTGTTCCTGAAAAGCTTGTTGCGTTAAAGAAAGAAAGAGATCAGGAGATCCGTGATGTACTCACCGGAAAAAGCAATAAATTTCTTGTGATCATCGGTCCCTGCTCCGCAGATAATGAAGATGCTGTCTGCGACTATGTCAGCCGTCTTGCAAAGGTCAACGAAAAGGTAAAGGATAAGCTGATCCTGATCCCCAGGATCTACACCAATAAGCCCCGTACCACCGGTGAGGGTTACAAGGGGATCGTGCATCAGCCGGATCCTGAAAAAAAACCAGATCTTCTGGCAGGCCTGATCGCCATGCGTAAGATGCAGATCCATGCCATGGATGTTTCCGGTCTTACTGCTGCTGACGAAATGCTCTATCCCGAGAACTGGAGATATGTTTCCGACATTCTTTCCTATGTAGCCATTGGCGCCCGTTCCGTAGAGGATCAGCAGCACCGTATGACCGTCAGCGGTTTTGATGTGCCTGCCGGCATGAAAAATCCTACCAGCGGAGATCTTACCGTTATGCTGAATTCTGTTTATGCAGCCCAGCATCCCCATACCTTTATCTACCGTGGATGGGAGGTAAATACAACAGGTAATGACCTTGCCCACACCGTTCTGCGTGGTGCCACCAGTAAGCATGGCCAAAACCTTGCCAACTATCACTACGAAGACCTGAATCTGCTGCTGCAGCTTTATAATGAAAGGGATCTGAAGAATCCTGCTACGATCATTGATTCCAATCACAGCAATTCTTCCAAGCAGTACAAGCAGCAGATCCGTATTATCAAGGAGGTTATGCACAGCCGTAAGCTCAGTCCCGATATCCATAACCTCGTTAAGGGTGTCATGATCGAAAGCTATCTGGTAGAAGGCAGCCAGAAGGTAGGTGAGGGTGTCTATGGAAAATCCATTACCGATCCCTGCCTTGGCTTTGAAGATTCTGAGCAGCTTATTTATGATATTGCTGAATATGAATAATCTGACACGACTTCTCTTTTAAAGAAGCAGCTTTACCCCATCTGCTACCAGCAGGGGATTTACATAGCATTCCAGAAAGCAGCCCATCACTGTGATGAACAGGATCCACAAGAGGATCAACAGCAGTGAAATGAGCTGCTTTTTCCGTCCTGTGTATATCGGCCATATGCAGCCTTCCGGTGCCCTTGAAATGCAGCTTATCTGATAACAGAAGCAAAGCAGCAGAAAAAAGGCCGGCAGCAGGAGCAGCTGGTGCGGGAACAGTAGTACGATCAGGAACAGCACTCCCCTGCCTCCGTAAGCCAATACTGTTCCAGAGAAAAGAAGCCCTGCCAGGAAGCCTTTCATCACAGTGTAAAGCCTGATTGCCAGAAAACCAAAGCATGTGGTAGAAAGAAGAAGCAGACAGGCTGCAGGACGCAATCTCCTTGGTAATTCATATTTAAGAAACTGTCCCTTATCCAGTTTTCCATAACTCATCTCAAGAAGGACACTTTTTCTGAAAAATGTCTCTGTGCCTGCAGCACCGTGTCCTGAGAAGTACATGAACAGAATGCCTGCCAGGATTCCAGCCAGAAAATAAAGCAGACAGCTTCTGTAAAGCCGCCTTCGTTTGATATATTCCATCCGTTCCCGCATATTTCTTTCCCTTCTTTTCCGATCTCATATGTTTGTCTAATATATGAAAAACAGACAGCACATATACCTATGCACTGCCTGTCTCTTTTATCCTGCAATTTTCCTTTATCTTACATATTTTTCTTTATAGGCCAGGATCGCAGATACTGTCTTGGAATCCTCAATCGTTCCATCAAGGATCATCGAAATAAGTTCATCCAGATCGTACGCTTTCACCGTCACAAACTCATCCTCATCCAGATGCTGTTTTCCAGGTGTCAGACCTGTTGCCACATAAATATCGATCTTTTCATTACAAAAAGCCACTGTAGTCCTGATGCGGAGAAGCAATTCTATTTTTTCTGCATGATAGCCGGTTTCCTCTGTCAGTTCACGAAGTGCTGCCTGATCTGTCGGCTCATTTTCTCCATTCAGTCCGCCTGCCGGAATCTCCAGTGTATAACGATCCAGTGCATTCCTGTACTGGCGTACCATGATAAGACGTCCCTTATCATCCACTGGAACCACCGCTGCTGCACCCTTATGTTTGATAAAATCCCACTTAACAATATTTCCATTCGGAACCTTAATCGTGTCCTGATAATAATCAATAATGGCACCCTTCTGCACAAGATCCCTGGACAATCTCTGAAATTCTTCCATGATAAATGATCTACGCCTCTTTCAACAGTTTTTCTACACTGACAATCTTTACGCAAAGGACAAACAGGTCTGTCGCCATTGCCAATTCTTCTGGTGTCGGGAAGCTGGGTGCCAGACGGATATTGCTGTCCTTTGGATCCTTCTTATAGGGGTAGGTTGCACCGGCGCCTGTCAGTACCACACCTGCCTCCTTACACTTCTCAACGATCTTCTTTGCACAGCCCTCCAGTGCATCAAAGGAAATGAAATAGCCACCCTTAGGTTCTGTCCAGGAGCCTATGCCAAGACCATTCAGTTCACTTTCAAGTACATGGAACACCGCCTCAAATTTAGGACGCAGGATTGCTGCATGCTTCATCATATGTGCTTTCATTCCCTCTGCGTCTTTAAAATATCTTACATGACGCAGCTGATTGACCTTGTCATAACCGATCGTCTGAATCGTCATAAATTTTTTAATGAAATCAAGATTGGCTTTTGATGCAGCCAATGCTGCAATACCACTTCCCGGGAAAGTAACCTTTGAGGTAGAGCAGAATTCATATACCATATCCGGGTTACCTGCTTTTTCACATTCTGAAATGATATCTAACAGAGTATCCTTTTTTTCTTCGTACAGATCATGGATCACATAGGCATTGTCCCAGTAAATACGGAAGTCCTTTGCTGCCGGCTTCAGTGCTGCAAACCGCTTTACCGTCTCATCGGAATAAGTATATCCCTGCGGATTAGAGTACTTTGGTACACACCAGATTCCCTTGACTGCCGGATCCGTATTTACCAACTCCTCTACCATGTCCATATCAGGTCCATCCTCTGTCATGGGCACATTGATCATTTCTATCCCGAACTGCTCGGTAATCGCAAAATGCCTGTCATATCCGGGAACAGGACAGAGAAACTTCACCTTATCTAACTTACACCAGGGTGTTTCTCCCATCACACCAAATATCTCAGACCTTGCCACTGTATCATACATAATATTCAGGCTGGCATTTCCAAATACGATAACATTATCTGCCGAAACCCCCAGAACATCTCCGATCAGCTTTCTTGCTTCCGGTATACCATCCATTATACCATAGTTTCTGCAATCAACGCCCGCTTCCGTCTTAAATATGGAGTCAGCATTCAGAACATTCATAAAATCCATTTCCATATCGAGCTGTGAAGCTGCCGGTTTTCCTCTCGACATATCCAGTTTAAGTTCTTTGGCCTTTGCCTCTTCATATTCCTTATTCAGCTGCTTCTGTAAAGTCAGAAGTTCTTCTTTACTTAAATCTTTGTACGCCTTCATATAAGATCTCCTTTGCATAAACTAAGTCGTATCTTTGGATAATTGTATACAATCCAATTGCCACGATATATTGTACTATAGAGGATAAAATACAGCAAGTATTTTTTTGAAAACATTCTGCTCCTCTTCAGCGGTTTCCCCTTTTCTGTACATACACAAGAAAAAAGGGTCTGGCATAACATGCCAAAACCCTTTTCAATTACTTATTTTGCATAATCAATTACTCGGCTCTCGCGAATTACATTGACCTTAATCTGTCCGGGATATTCCATTTCAGCTTCAATCTTCTTGGAAATATCTCTTGCCAGCAATACCATATCAGAATCACTGATCTGGTCTGGAACTACCATTACACGAACCTCTCTACCAGCCTGAATAGCAAAAGACTTATCTACACCTTTAAAATTGTTTGTTATATCTTCTAACTGTTTGAGTCTGCTTGTATATGTCTCAAGCGTTTCTCTTCTTGCGCCCGGTCTTGCAGCGGATATTGTATCTGCAGCCTGTACAATACATGCAATTAATGACTGGGGCTCTACATCACCATGATGCGCCTCAACGGCATTGATCACAATTGCGGATTCCTTATACTTTCTGCAAAGGTCTACGCCAAGCTGAATGTGGGAACCTTCCATCTCATGATCCACAGCCTTACCAATATCATGCAGCAGACCTGCACGCTTGGCAACTCTGACATCAAGTCCCATTTCTGCAGCAAGCAGTCCTGACAACTGTGCCACTTCGATGGAATGCTTTAATGCATTCTGACCATAGCTTGTTCTGAACTTCATCTTACCAAGGAGTTTGATAAGTTCAGGGTGAATACCATGCACACCTACTTCAAGGGTAGCTGCCTCACCTTCCTCTTTGATCATCACTTCTACTTCTTTTTGCGCCTTTTCAACCATCTCTTCAATTCTTGCCGGATGGATTCTTCCATCCACGATGAGTTTTTCAAGGGCAATTCTTGCCACCTCACGGCGAATCGGGTCAAAACCTGATAAAATAACGGCTTCCGGTGTATCATCAATGATCAGATCCACACCTGTCAGTGTTTCGAGAGTTCTGATATTTCTTCCCTCTCTTCCGATGATACGACCCTTCATTTCGTCATTCGGAAGCTGGACAACGGAAATTGTAGTTTCTGATACGTGATCTGCTGCACATTTCTGAATCGCGTTAACTACATATTCCTTTGCTTTTTTGTCTGCTTCTTCTTTAGCACGGCTTTCCATTTCCTTGATCATGACAGCCGTTTCATGTTTCACTTCATCTTCAACAATTTTAAGTAAATACTCTTTTGCCTGTTCGGAGGTTAAACCTGAGATTCGTTCCAGTTCCTGTATTCTCTGCTCGTTCAGCTTTGAAATTTCTTCCCGCTGCTTTGCAAGTTCTTCCTCCCTTGCAGCCAGCCCGGCCTCTTTCTTTTCGATCGCATCTGATTTCTTATCGATGGCTTCTTCCTTCTGCTGGACTCTGCGCTCATAACGCTGTGCTTCGGCACGACGTTCCTTGATCTCCTTGTCCAGTTCGTTCTTGGTACGAATGGACTCCTCCTTGACCTCAAGAAGAGATTCACGCTTTTTGGTTTCAGCAGTTTTCAGAGCTTCATCAATAATCTCCCTTGCCTTATCTTCTGCACTTCCGATCTTAGCTTCTGATACTTTCTTATGGTATGCAGATGCCAGAAACCAGGTGACAGTAGCGGCAATAATCAGGGTAACGACTACTGCTATCAAAACTTGCACCATTTACAGGAGCACCTCCTTATTAAATTTTCATTGTACGCTTATCTATATAGAATGTATGTAGAAACATTCTAGCAACAAATTTACAACACTTAAATTTTAAACTTAAATCGTTGTGCTGTCAAGTAAAAGTGCACATCGGATCGTATCAACCTGAAATCCTTTTCTGTACAAAAGTGCTGAAAACTTCTGTTTTTCTTCAAAAGTAGCCTCATTCGGGACAAAATTTTTCTTATGCATCAGATTCAGGATCTGTTCTTTTTCAAGTTCTGTTCTGTCCTCTCCTGCCTTCTCTTCATAAACCTCCCCGGCAAGCTCAATAGAAATTCCCTTCTGTACAAGATCCCTGAGGATCCTGCTTCTGCTCCTGCTCTCCTTATGATATTCAATATAATCTTCTGCATACTGTCTATCATCTATATAATGGTAGGATCTGACATAATCAAGTGCCTGCTCTATGATTTCCTCCGGATAATCACCCGCCTTCAGTTTGTCATAAAGCTGTTTTTCGGTATAGCTTCGGTTTTTAAGCAGATTCATAGCCCGCAGCTTTGCCCTTCTTGGCAGAAGATTCTCCATAATATCCCTGTAGGCTTCTTCTGTTATTTCCTGTCCCTCTTTCAGCCCGTAAGAACGCAATTCGCCTTTGTATAATACAAAGGCGAATGTTTCATCAACACTGACCAAAACCCGGGATTTCGCTATCTCCCTGATTGCAGTAACAGTCATGAGCTATTCCTCTTCCTTGACTTCTGTGGCAGGTGTCTCTCCAATATGGAAATGCTCACGTACCTTCTCCGCTACTTCCTCACAAATGTCTGGATGCTCTTTCAGATAGATCTTGGAATTCTCTCTTCCCTGTCCGATCTTATTTCCCTCATAAGCGTACCACGCACCACTCTTGTTAATGATACCCACATTAGATGCCAGATCCAGCACATCTCCCACATAGGAAATACCTTCCCCAAACATGATATCGAATTCTGCTTCCTTAAACGGAGGTGCGATCTTATTCTTCACCACTTTGACTCTGGTCCTGTTTCCGATCACTTCACCACCCTGCTTCAGGGATTCAATCCTTCTGACATCCATCCTGACTGAAGAATAGAACTTCAGTGCACGCCCGCCGGTCGTAGTCTCCGGATTGCCGAACATCACACCAACCTTCTCGCGGAGCTGGTTGATAAATACAACCGTACAGTTGGACTTACTGATCACTGCAGTCAGCTTACGCAGTGCCTGGCTCATCAGTCTGGCCTGCAGACCGACATGGGAATCTCCCATATCACCATCAATCTCAGCCTTCGGTACAAGGGCGGCTACTGAGTCAACAACAACAATATCAAGGGCACCGGAGCGTACCATGGTCTCTGTGATCTCCAGTGCCTGTTCACCATTATCCGGCTGTGAAATATACAGATTATCCACGTCTACACCGATATTCTTCGCATATACAGGATCCAGCGCATGCTCAGCATCAATAAACCCGGCAATACCGCCTGTCTTTTGCACCTCTGCGATCATGTGCAGGGTAACCGTCGTCTTACCACTGGATTCCGGTCCATAGATCTCAATGACCCTTCCCTTGGGAATACCACCAAGGCCAAGGGCAATATCAAGGCTCAGGGATCCTGTAGGGATCGTTTCTATATTCATCTGTGCTGCCGGATCTCCCAGCTTCATGACAGCTCCCTTACCGAACTGCTTCTCAATCTGTCCAAGGGCAGCGTCCAATGCCTTCAGCTTTTCGTTCTTTTCCATAAAATAAGTTCTCCTTCCAGAAGGAACATCTGTTCTTATTCAAGAGTATACCAAACATTTGTTCCTGTCAATCCTAATTTTGTTTTCTTTTCTTATATCCTTATTCTATCATATTACGAGTCCCAAAAAACTCCCTCAATGGCATCTCTCCCCTCTTTTCTGATCGCTTTGGATGTTTGGCAGAAGATGCCGGATATGCAAAGCAGATATTTGATGGCGGATTCCTGTGATCCCGGATCCGATTACTGCTTTATATTACCATAAAGCCATGCTTTTCGCAAGAAACGGATATCAAAAAATAATGCGCTTCCTGGCAGATCAGGAAGCACATTATTTTTTAATCAGAACTGTTTTGTAAACTTCTCATAGTCCTTATAGGTAACGGTTGCCCAGCCGTCATCATAATTGATTCCGACCTCCATTCCAAGTGGTGTATAGAAGATGATCAATGAATTTTCATTTGTCAGATATTCTCTGATCTGCTGATCTGAATAATAGTTAAGTCCATTGATCTCACCATTCTGTTCCTCACAGCGTTTTCTGAAATCAATGGCAAACTCATCATCAATATCAAGGATGCCGGTATTACCCACAGGAAGCCCTGTCTGCAGGTCAAAATTCATGGAAACGATGACAGCCCCTATCGTGGAATCATTCAGTATCCCCCGTTCCTGGAATGCAACACTCAGAATATCCTCATCCATATAGGTAACATAGCATTCACTCTGATATTCAAAGGAGTCCCCATCTTCCATGAGATCTGCAACGGCAGTGATATATTCATCCGTTACTGTGACTTCTTCATAAAGCTTTCGGTTGATCTCTTCCACATTCGGAATATCACCGGTCACTACTGGATATGTAATGATAAGCCTTGCCTCTGCCCCTTCAGGACAGTCATAATCTTCCTTATCAAATTCCTCAAGCTCCACCTCATAGGACAGATCATCCCTGATATCCTGCTCAAAGTCATAATACTCCTCATCACTGTCACCATTCAGGAAATCTTCTATATCATACCCATCCATATTATCAGAGTCTCCGGTGATTCCCGCACGCTCTGCAGTTGTTCCATCAATGCTTCCGATCACTGTAGCAAGCTGGTAAACACTTGCTACAAATGCGATCCACAGGATCACAACACCAAGTACTAAAAGCATACTGACACCAATAATTTTTCCGGTTGTCCATTTCTTTTTCAAATCGATCCCTCCTGTACCTGAGAATCCGGTTCTTCTGAAAGTGTGGCAATGAGCAGCTTAAGTGCTGCTGTTACCGCCTGTCTGCGGATACTTTCCCTGTCACCATGGAAGATTTCCCTTCTGACAGTTATCCTGCCTTTCAGGCAGCATCCAAGATAAACAAGTCCTACCGGCTTTTCCTTTGTTCCTCCGGAAGGTCCTGCTATACCGGTAGAAACAAGAGCTGCATCCGCCCCTGCATTTTTTGCAGCTCCCGCAGCCATTTCATATGCAGTCTGTTCACTGACTGCACCATAATTTCTCAGGGTTTCGCCTCTGACTCCAAGAAGCTTTTCCTTGGATTCATTGGCATAGGTAATGTAGCCCTCCCTGTAAATCTCTGAAACACCGGATACATTGATCAGTGTTGCTGCGATGAGTCCACCTGTACAGGATTCTGCCGTAGTTACCGTATACCCTTTTGCAAGCAGCTTTTCTACTGCTGTTTCTTCCAGTGTCATTATTTCTGTTCCTTCAGTACATCTTTATTCTTGATCAGATAATCAATCAGTGATACGATCGTGAGGATCACTGCGATCCAGGTTATTATCGTTGTCAGAAGCTGCAGCCCCGGAATATTGGCGATCATCAGACAGACTGCGATCATCTGGAAGGTCGTCTTGAACTTGCCCCAGTAGCTTGCTGCGATCACAACTCCATTATCTGCTGCGATCAGACGAAAGCCACTGATCGTAAATTCCCTTGCAATAATAATAACTACCATATAGGAAGGGATCCTGCCAAGCCCGGTCAGGCAGATCAGGGCAGAACACACAAGCAGCTTATCTGCCAGCGGATCCATAAATTTTCCGAAGTTTGTAACCAGATTGTATTTTCTGGCGATCTTTCCATCCAGAAGATCTGTCAGGCTGGCTACAATAAAGATACCAAGGGCGATCCAGTTGTCTGCCGGAATACCAGGTACTAAAAGGAATACCAGGAAAAAGGGAATCAGAATCACTCTGAATATTGTCAGTTTGTTAGGTAAATTCATAACTTGCTCTCCTCTTTATTCTTCTATAATCTCACCGATCAGGTCATATTCATTGGCTCCTGTCACGCGCACCCTTACAAAATCACCGCTCATCAGTGACCAGTCCGTATCCACAAACAGATAGCCATCTACCGAAGGAGCGTCCTTATAGGTTCTTGCCACATAGACATCCTCCTCAGCAAGCTTTCCTTCGATCATGACTGTCAGCTCCCTGCCCTTCATGTTCTCTGCCGCTTCAAAAGCGATCTCCTGCTGGAGCTCCATCATTTCCTGCTGCCTTCTGAGCTTAATTTCTTCCTCCACCTGGCCATCCATGACAGCCGCCGGTGTTCCCTCCTCCGGTGAATAGGTAAAGGCTCCCAGCCTGTCAAACTCCATACGGTTGATAAAATCCATGGTTTCTGTAAAATCTTCTTCTGTCTCTGTAGGGAATCCGGTAATAAAAGTAGTCCTGATGCAGATATCCGGGATCTCTTCCCGCAGATGGTCTACCAGTGCTTCAATCTGCGCCGTATCTGTTCTTCTGCCCATCAGCTTCAAAATCCTGTCAGTGCCGCTCTGGATCGGAATATCCAGGTAATGACAGATCTTCGTCTGCCTCTTCATCACATCGATCAGCTCCTGTGTGATCTCCTCCGGATAACAGTACATGATCCGGATCCAGATAAGCCCTTCTATTTCACAAAGCCTGTCAAGAAGCTCCGGCAGTTTTTTTTCTCCGTACAGATCCATTCCATACAGGGTCGTTTCCTGTGCAACAAGGATCAGTTCTTTAATTCCTTTACCGGCAAGCTGTCTTGCCTCATCCAGAAGCAGCTCCATTGGAACACTCCTGTATTCGCCCCTGACCTTTGGGATAATACAATAGGTGCAGTGCTTGTTGCAGCCCTCTGCAATCTTCAGATAGGAAAAATATCCTCCTGTTGTAAGTACTCTTTCTTTACCTCCAAGAGGCGCCTTGTCAAGAGCTTCCAGATGGTTCTCTCCCTTACCGGCCAGTACCTCATCCAGTGTCTCAACTACCTTTTCCAGTGCTGTTGTGCCGATAATGGCATCTACCTCTTCAATTTCTTTCTGGATCTCTTCCTGATAGCGCTGTGCCAGGCACCCCGCTACGACCAGTGCCTTAAGCTGCCCTGTTTTTTTCAGTTCAGCAAGCTCCAGGATCGTCTGGATGCTCTCTTCCTTGGCGTCATTGATAAAGCAGCAGGTATTGACTACCGCCGCATCTGCCTGTGTCTGATCATCGGTAAAGGTGTATCCCCTTTCCTTCAGCATGCCAAGCATCACTTCAGAATCTACCAGATTCTTATCACAGCCAAGGGATACAAATAAAATATTCATGCCTTTATCCTTCCCTGCTCTCTAATAGTGAAACAGCGGCCCTTTTGCCGGCCGCCATTGATTCTTTAGTCTTCATCCGCAAGAATCTTGATCTTGCCCTGATTCAGCTCCTCTACCGCAATGGATAAAGGCTTGCTGTCCTTTGCATTCACAAGCGGCTCATCTCCTCCAATGATCTGTCTGGCACGCTTGGATGTTGCCATAACGATGGAATAGCGGCTGTTAACTACGGGAGCCTCTCCAGGCTCAACCTCACTGTTTACTACCTTCATTAAATCTGAATAAGACGGATGTAACATAATTTTCTCCTTCCCTGAAAGCCTATTCTGTGAAAGCTTCCAGCTCCTTTCTTACTTTATTGATAAATTCCTGATTTCGTGCCGGTGTTTCATGTGCCGCCATGATCAGGCCGTGCATTTCCCTCACACATTCTTCCAGGTTATCATTGATCACAATATAATCGTAATTCTCGATTCCCTCTGCCTCTTCTGTGGCTCTCTTAAGCCTTTTTTCGATAACATCCTCTGTTTCTGTACCGCGTCCTACAAGCCGGCGCTTCAGCTCCGCTGCACTCGGCGGCATCACAAACAGCAGCAGGGCTGTGGGAAACTTCTGTTTGATCTTGAGGGCTCCCTGGATCTCGATCTCCAGGATCACATCCTTCCCCTCTTCCAGCTTCTTCTCCACATACTCTCTCGGGGTTCCGTAGTAGTTGCCACAGTAGCAGGCATATTCCACAAGTCCCTCTTCTTCTATTTTCTTTTCAAATTCCTCTTTCGTGGAAAAGAAATACTCCCTTCCATCTACTTCACCTGTTCTTGGCTGTCTCGTTGTCATGGAAACAGATAAGGCATAATTGTCATAATCACTGACAAGCCGCTTCATCAATGTTCCCTTGCCTGCCCCGGAAAATCCGGAAACAACGATCAGAATTCCTTTATGCTGTTTCGTTTTCATCTTTACTCTCCATCTGTGCCCTCTGGGCAATGGTTTCCGGAAGCAGTGCCGAAAGTACAAGCTGGCTGTTTTCCATCACCAGGACTGCCTTTGTCCTTCTTCCCTGTGTCGCATCGATGGCATTGCCCTCTTCCCTGGCCTTCTGTACCATACGCTTGACAGGTGCCGAATCAGGACTGACTATCGCAATGATCTTTCCGGCATTTACAATATTTCCAAAGCCGATATGGATTAATTTGTTCACATCAAAACCTTCTATTCAATATTCTGGATCTGCTCTCTTACCTTCTCGATCTCTGTTTTCAGTTCAATCGCACGGTTTGAGATCTCAAGGTCACTTGACTTTGACAGGATCGTATTCGCCTCACGGTTCATTTCCTGTGCGATGAAATCCAGCTTTCTTCCGATGCTTCCACCTGCAAGCAGTGCATCCCTTGTAGCTGTGATGTGGCTGCGAAGCCGCACCAGTTCTTCATCTACACATACCTTGTCAGCAAAAATCGTCACTTCCATAAGAAGTCTGCTTTCATCCACCTGCTTATCAGAAAGAAGCTCCTCTACCTTCTTCGTAAGCTTCTCCTTGTACTCTTCGATGATCTCCGGAGAACGCTCTGTGATGAAATCCACATGCGCAAGCATTCCTTCCAGCTTTGCTATCAGATCATTCCGGAGGTTTTCCCCTTCCCTGATCCTGGTCTCCACAAAGTTCTCTGCGGCACCCTTCAGTGCTTTATCCAGAAGCTTCCAGAGCTGCTCTTCATCCACAGTCTGCTCTTCCATCGTCAGGATCTCGGGGAATCTTGCCAGTGTGGATACCCGGATATCATTATCCAGAGAAAAATCCTCAGCCATTCTGTCAAAATACTGCATATATTCCGCAGCCAGTTCCTTATTGTACTTCACACAGACATTTGACTCTGTAAAATCTTCATAGGTGATAAAAAGATCTACCTTGCCTCTCTGCATGTAATTCTTCAGCTCTGTCCGGATCGCTGCTTCAAAGAAGTTCAGCTTCTTAGGCATTTTGATGGTGACATCCAGATATCTGTGATTGACTGATTTCATTTCTACCGTAATCTTACGGTCAGCTTCTGCGATCTCACATCTGCCGAAGCCTGTCATGCTCTTAATCATGCTTTTCTCCTTTGTATCCTACCCGAAAATAATTTCTGCGTATTCCATAGTATTATAGGATATAGACAGAAAAACGTCAAGTGCGCTATACTAAGGAAAGGCAGCCAGAAGCTGCCGGAAAGAAAGTGAGATTACAATATGGCATTTGATGGAATTACGGTAGCAGCCGTAGTAAAAGAATTAAAGGACAATCTCCTGGCCGGAAGGATCTATAAGATTGCCCAGCCGGAAAAGGATGAGCTGCTTCTTACGATAAAAACTGCTGACGGAGGCCAGAAACGACTGTTCCTTTCAGCAGAAGCTTCCCTTCCTCTCGTTTATCTGACAGGCAGTAATAAACAGGCTCCCATGACAGCCCCTGGCTTCTGCATGCTGCTTCGTAAGCATCTGCAGAATGGCCGGATCACAGATATTACACAGCCCGGTCTTGAACGCATTATTCAGCTCCACATTGAGCATCTGGACGAAATGGGCGATCTTTGCAAAAAGACACTTGCCATTGAAATCATGGGCAAGCACAGCAACATTATTTTCCTGAGTGATGAAAATAAGATCATAGACAGCATCAAGCATATCTCCGGTATGGTCAGCTCTGTCCGTGAGGTTCTGCCCGGAAGAGACTATTTTATCCCGGGTGCTGACCAGAAGCAGGATCCCCTCCTTGCAGATGAAGCTTCCTTTAAAGCCCTGATCGCTGGAAAAGCGCAGCCCATTTATAAGGCTCTTTATACCTCCTATACCGGTCTTTCCCCTGTGATCTCACAGGAAATCTGCCACGCAGCCCATCTGGATGCGGACTGCTCTTCGGCTGTTTTTGCAGAAAGCCCAGACGGAGCTGATCTGCTCTCTGGTCTGTACCGTTCTTTTTCCGCAGTCATGGACAGTGTAAAACAGGGGTGTTTTTCCCCTGTTATCATTTATGAAACCGGAAAACCCGTAGAATTTTCCGCAATCACCCTTTCCTCCTGGCCGGAAGAAAACTGCAGACACTTTTCTTCCATTTCAGAGGTGCTGGAGCTGTACTATGCCCAGAAAAACCAGATCTCCCGGATCCGCCAGAAATCCTCTGACCTCAGACGGATCGTCCAGACTGCCCTGGAGCGCAATGTCAAGAAATATGATCTGCAGGTCAGACAGCTTAAGGATACAGAGAAGCGTGAGAAATACAGAATCTATGGGGAGCTTTTAAATACCTATGGCTATGGTGTTGAGCCCGGTGCCTCCTCCATGGAAGCTCTGAATTATTATACCGGGGAAATGATCACGATCCCCCTGGAGCCTCAGCTTTCCACCTCTGAAAATGCCAAGAAATATTTCGAGAAGTATAATAAACTGAAGCGTACCTTTGAAGCGCTTACTGCCCTCACAAAAGAGGTACAGGATGAGATCACCCATCTTCAGTCTGTGCAGACCTCTCTTTCGATCGCCCTGCAGGAAGAGGATCTTGTACAGATCAAAGAAGAACTGATTGAAAGCGGCTATATCCGCCGGAAGGGAAAGCAGAAAAAAATTTCTTTCAAAAGCGTACCCTTCCACTATATCAGCTGTGACGGGGATGATATTTACGTTGGGAAAAATAATTATCAGAATGATGAGATCACCTTTTCCCTGGCAGCCGGCAACGACTGGTGGTTCCATGCAAAAGGCATACCTGGTTCACATGTTGTCCTGAAGTGTGGAAACAAAACACCCTCCGATGCCGCCTTTGAAGAAGCTGCCAGACTGGCGGCCTACTACTCCAGCGGCCGTGAGCAGCAGAAGCTGGAAGTGGACTATCTGCAGAAGAAGAATGTAAAAAAGCCCGGTGGCAGCAAGCCCGGCTTCGTAGTGTACTATACCAACTATTCCATGATGATCGACACGGACATTTCCAGTATCCGTAAGGCAGACTAATACAAACGAGGGCAGACCCAAATGTCTGCCCTCTGTTTTTCTCTTCTCTCTGTCTTTCAGCTTCTCAGCAGTCTCGTTTTTCTGGCAATCTTCACAAGCAGGTAACCTTTTGGCAGCATTTTCATCTCATCCTCTGTCACTGCACCTAATAACAGGATCATAACAAAGTAAATCGCTGCTGCCAGTACAACTGCCACAAACAGGGAAACCAGATTGCTGTGCAGGAGCAGGTATATCCCCTGATATATAAAAAATGCTGCTGCTCCCATCACAGCAGAGGCAAGAACCGGCCTTACAAATGTCCTCCCTATCTCCTGCTTATAACGCAGATGCTTCCTTAATGCCGCTCCATTCAGGACACACATCAGAAAAGCGTACAGGATGATCGTTACCGCATAATAATACGGTCCATAGCTCTCATCCAGAAAAATGATCATGGCTGCAAGCCCTGCTGTCTGAAGCACCAGTGCAATGGCCGCATTGATCACCGGACTGTTCAGTCTTCCGATCGACTGCAGCACCGCATTGGAAAGTGTAGAGACCGCATAGAAGATCACACTGACTGACAGTACCATAAGCAGAGACGAGGACAGATCGATCGAGGCTTTCTGGGGATACAGAACCAGCATGACCGGCTTTGCCAGTACGCCCATTCCTACTGCTGCCGGAATCGAGATCAGCATGGTTGCCTTGACTGCCCTGGCAACCTGATTTCTTGTCTCTTTCAGATTCTTTTTCGCATATTCTCCGGAAATACCGGGAATCAGTGCAGATGCCATGGCTGAGGACAGTGCTATGGGGATGTTAGAAACCTTTACTGCCTTACCAACGATACCTGTATGAGCCGCAACCCCGGCATCTGTCAGACCATGCAGATCCATCATCAGCTTCTGATAAAGCGTCTGATTGATAAAGGTATTGGCATTATAAATAAAGGTACTCAGAATAAAAGGTGTCACCACCATAATGATCATTTTGAAAATTTCCTGATAGGATTCCTCTTTATGCCCGGTATCATGAAGTATCCTTCTTTTGAGAAACGGTCTATTCACAAGGTAAAGCCATACCATAAATAAAAGAGCTGCAAGCACACCTATGCCTGTACCGATCGCACCGCCTGCTGCTCCATAGGCAAGACCATTTTCACTTTGTGTCCCTCCCGCTGCCTGCAGGAGAAGATATGCCATAAGGATACTGAAAACTGCATTCAGGATCTGTTCCACGATCTGTGATACAGAGGTCTGAACCATACTTTTATGTGCCTGGAAATACCCACGGAGCACACCAAGAATACCACTCAGGAATATGGTAGGCGCCAGTACCCGCAGTGCCGGTATCGCTGCCTCGATCTGCACAAGCAGACCTGCTCCGAAAAATACAAATAAGCTGGCAACACTACCGACTACCAGCACATAAATAAATGCACACTGAAAAATGCGGTGTGCATTCCGATATTCTTTTACTGCAAGCTTCTGGGCGATCACCTTGGATATTGCCGAAGGAATACTGTAGGATGAGATCAGAAGGACAATGGTATACGCATAGTAAGCCGTATTATAGTACCCGATTCCTTCATCTCCAAGGATCGCTGTCATCGGGCTGTTGTACAACAGCCCGATGATACGAACGATAATTCCTGCAGCGGCAAGGATACCCGCCTGCATAATCAATCCCTGACTCTGTTTTTTATTTGGCATAACCTGTTCTCCAAGTCTTATGCTGTGATCATCTGTTTTACAGGTTTTCTGCTTTATCCGATCAGCCAGTCATACATCTCCTGATATTTCTTTGCTGATACATTCCAGGAGAAATCTGCTGCCATGGCACGGTCTACGATCTTGTTCCACTCACGCTTCTTTTCATAATAGATCTTCTCTGCATAATAAATTGTTCCAAGCATCTCATGTGCATTGTAATTGGTAAAGGAAAAACCGGTTCCTGTGCTTTCATATTCATTGTAAGGCTCAACCGTATCCTTAAGTCCTCCTGTCTCTCTCACGATAGGGACAGTTCCATAACGCAGGCTCATAAGCTGGCTGAGTCCACACGGCTCAAATAAAGACGGCATCAGGAACGCATCACTGGCTGCATAGATCTTGTGTGAAAGGGCATCTGAATAATAAATATTGGCAGATACCTTATTGTTGTATTTCCAGTCGAAGTGACGGAACATATTCTCATACCGTTCTTCTCCTGTTCCAAGCACAACGATCTGGACATTACTCTGACAAAGCTCATCCATCACATAGGAGATCAGATCAAAACCCTTCTGATCTGTCAGTCTTGAAACAATACCGATCATAAACTTCTTGTCATCCTGTTCAAGACCAAGCTCTGCCTGAAGGGCACGCTTATTCCTGATCTTCTCTTTGCGGAAATTCATGGCATTATAATTAAACTCTATGTTTTTATCTGTTTCCGGATTGAATACATCTGTATCGATACCGTTCACAATACCACGCAGATCTTTACTTCTGGCTCTGAGGAGACCATCCAGTCCCTCACCATAAAAGGCTGTCTTGATCTCTTCTGCATATGTGGCGCTTACGGTTGTGATCGCATCTGCGAATACGATCCCTCCTTTTAACAGATTGGCATCCTTATAGGCCTCAAGTTTATCAGCGGTAAAGTAATAATCAGGCAGTCCGGTAATATCCTGTACCTCCCTGATCCCCCATTTCCCCTGAAATTTCAGGTTATGTATGGTCATAACCGATTTGATCCCTCTGTAGAAATCACTCCCCTGGAAACGCTCCTTCAGATATACGGGAATCAGTCCTGTCTGCCAGTCATGGCAGTGGATCACATCCGGCCTGAAATCGATCACCGGAAGAATAGAAAGCGCTGCCTTGGAAAAAAAAGCAAATTTCTCTATTTCAAATAATGCATTATCACTGTATGGCTTAAAGCCATTAAAAAACATCTCATTGTCAATAAAATAATATTTGACGCCATCTACCTCTGCATACAGCACTCCAACGTATTCATTTTTCCAATGGAAGTCCATATAGAAATGCGTAACATAGCTGAGCTTATCCTTCATCTCCTGCTTCATACAGGTATATTTGGGAAGGATCACCCTGACATCAAAATATTCCTTATCAATACACTTGGGGAGAGAGCCCACTACATCTGCCAGTCCCCCTGTTTTAATAAATGGTACACCCTCTGATGCGACAAAAAGTATTTTTTTCATCACAAGCCCTCCAACATTATTCTTAAAATCCAGTATACCGCATTCTACGGTTGAATAAAAGAGATAATTTGGAAAAAGCCCCTGAAAAAGCTTTTGGGATCAGTCCTTGTAGAGCAGACGTATGGTATCTGCGATCAGGGCAATAAACTCTGAGTTCGTGGGTTTTCCCTTACCATTGTTGATCGTATAACCAAACAGAGAATCCAGTGTTTCCATTTTTCCACGGTTCCAGGCTACCTCTATTGCATGTCTGATCGCCCTCTCCACTCTGCTTGCAGTAGTCTGGTATCTGGCAGCAATCGTCGGATACAGTACTTTGGTAATGGAGCCTACCATGTCTGCATCCTCCACCGACATGATGATTGCCTCCCTTAAATACTGATATCCTTTAATATGCGCCGGTACACCGATCTCATGGATCATGTCCGTAACATCCTTCTCCAGATTTCTCTGATGTATCATCCCTGGCTCCTTTTCCTGCGGCTTCTCCTCCGTTATAACATTTTTTCCGTCTCTTGGTACTGTGATCATGATCTGGAATTCCCGGTTTGCATTGATCAGATCACCCAGGATACGATATACCTTATCGGTATCCTTAACAGAAGCAAAATTTAGCTGTTCCATCCTAATTCCTCCATATTATAACAAATCCTTTTACGAATCCATTATAAGGAACAGAAAACCTCTCTTCAACTGTCATTTATCGCATGGATTTTCAGCAAAGGCTCATGGATATCGTTATTTTTCCACTTATTCCCCCGATCTCTGCCATACTTCCACAGATTAAGGGGATTGCCGGCGGTAAATGACCAAAGTCGGCATCCAGTATCACAGGAACCCTGTATTCTTCCAGAACCGGAAGAACCGCCCCTGCTTCATCCAGATCCATCATAGCTCCTCCGTTCAGTGATCTGCCAAAAACAAAGCCTGCCGTATGGGCAAACCACCCTGTATGCTTCAGCTGGAACAGCGCCCTTCTTATGGAAAATACGTTAAGGTCACAGGCTTCCAGGAACCAGAGTATCCCATCCTCCCTGTAGGCTTCACAAAATTCCCTGGTCCTGTCAAATTCTGTTCCGGATAAATTGGCAAGACAGTCAAGACAGCCGCCAAGAAGTCTTCCCTGCAGCTTTACCTCACTGCTCTCCTTAAGCTTTCCTTTACTGTCCGGTACAAAGAACCGTGATCTGACCGGTTCCGTACAGTTGTAGGGTGCCAGCGGGTTTTCTTCTGATTTCAGGCTTTCCTTCTCATACAGCTCATAGCTTTCAAATGAAAGCTTTTTTCCCCTGAGCAGAGCGAAGGTGTCTTTTATGGACGGATGTGGCGGCTCCATGCCAAAGGAAGCTGCGCAGGGTCCATAAACAGCCGCCGTGTCGCAGAGCGTTGTCAGAAGATAGGTCATATTGGTATTGTCTGAATATCCCAGATACCACTTGGGATCTGCCTTTCGGATTCTTTCAAAATCCACAAAGGGAAGCACTTCACACATCAGTTCCCCACCGCCGCAGGAGATCAGAATATCATTTTCCTTCCTGCAATACCACTCTGTCAGCTCTTCTGCACACTTCTCAGGTGTATTGCTGATACCAACACCGCTGTTTTCATAGCAATTTGGTCCTATGTCAATTCTATACCCCTCTTTTTTCCACTTGTCCAGTGCATGGTTAAAGGCAGTTCTGTAGGGCTCTGTGCTGCAGCCAAAGGATGGTGCTACAAAGCCGATTGTTCCATTTTCCTTAAGAAATTCCGGATATCTCATATTAGGCTTCTCCTTTTTTATTCTCTGTCTGAATTTGACACTAAATCTGTCCTTTTGTCTACCCCTGTTTTTTTTTGATCTGTTATAATCATATCAGATTCTGACGAATTTTTATATGGAACAGGAGGTTCTTTATGCTGCAATCAGTAAAAAACAATACCGTTTCCATTCTCCCCGGTCTGTTCCGGGAACGTATGGACGTAAACCGCTCTTACTTAATGGAGCTTGATTCCACCTGTCTTCTCCAGAACTTTTATCTGGAAGCAGGCTTTATCCTGCCCGGTCTTCAGGTGATCGAGCATCCGGAAAGTGCCAACCTCCACTGGGGCTGGGAAGCACCAAACTGCCAGCTCCGAGGTCATTTCCTTGGTCATTTTCTCTCTGCTGCCGCTCACTATGCTGCCTTCGACGGCGATATCCTTTTAAAGGCAAAGCTGGACCACATTGTAGCCGAGCTGGCAAAATGTCAGGAAGAAAACGGCGGTGAATGGGTCGGCTCCATCCCCGAAAAATATTTTGAAAGACTTGCCAGGAATCAGTATATCTGGTCTCCCCAGTACACCATGCACAAAACCATCCTTGGTCTGATGCACGCCTACAGCTATGCCGGCAATGAGCAGGCCCTCACTATCATCAACAAGCTGGCTGACTGGTATATCCGCTGGGCTGATGCCATGCAGTCAAGAAATCCCCATGCTGTCTACTCCGGAGAGGAAGGCGGTATGCTGGAGGTATGGGCTACCCTCTATGAGCTTACAAAGAATGAAAAGTACATGACTCTGGTAAAGCATTATTATGCACCCAGCCTGTTCCGCAAGCTGGAGGAAGGTAAGGATGCCCTTACCAACTGTCACTCCAATGCCAGTGTTCCCCTTTCCCACGGCGCTGCCAAGCTCTATGAGATTACAGGCGATGAAAGATGGCTGAATCTTGTGAAGCTGTTCTTTGACTGTGCTGTCACAAAAAGAGGCATGTATGCAACCGGTGGCGGCAATGCCGGTGAGTTCTGGGTACCGCCCTTTATGCAGGGACAATTCCTCTCTGACAGGGATCAGGAATTCTGTACGATTTATAATATGGTCCGTACTGCCAGCTACCTCTTCCGTTTCACTGGAGAATCCAAATATGGTGATTATATTGAAAGGTGTCTGTACAACGGCTTTCTTGCACAGCAGAATGCCGTAACCGGTATGCCTGCCTATTTCCTGCCCCTGCGTGCAGGCGGTCATAAGAAATGGGGTACCAGGCGCCACGACTTCTGGTGCTGTCACGGTACCATGGTGCAGGCACAGTGCCTCTATCCGGAGCTGATCTATTATGAAGATGCTGCTGCAGATACTCTTTACATCAACCAGTATATTCCTTCCGAATACCACTTTGCTCTCGGAAACGCGTCCGGTACGATCAGGCAGACCACAGCCATGAAAGCCTACAATGCACAGGCACTTTTCGATGAAAAGGATGACGGACAGATGTCCAGATGGCTCCTGAAGTTTGAGATCAATGCTGTCAATACGGAAGGACTGACCCTGGCTCTGCGTGTTCCTTCCTGGTGCCAAGGCATCCTCCGTGTCCAGGTCAATGAAGAAGACGTTGCTTCCCCTGTGATCAAGGATGGCTTCCTGTATTTCAAAGAAGGACTGGATCAGGCAGTGATCACCATCTTCTTTAAGAATCTGCTGCATACAGAGGCTCTTGCTGATATTCCTGAGCTTACCGCTATCCTGGACGGTCCTATTGTTCTTGCCGGCATGACAGATAAAGACACCGGCATCCGTGGTGATATGGCGCATCCCGAAAGCTTCCTTGCTCCAAGGAATGAGCATACCTATGAAACCTATCCCTGGCAGCAGAATCACTACAGCACCAGAAACCAGGATATCAATTTTGAATTAAAGCCTCTCTATGAGGTTATGGACGAAGCCTATACGGTTTACTTTACTGCCAAAGAGGATAAATCCTGTTAATTGATATAGTGCTGGTAAAAGGTGTTCTTATACTGGGAGGGTGTGATCCCTTCCAGCCTTTTGAAGGTTCTCATAAAGTATTTCTCATCCTGGAAGCCGCTCTCATAAGCGGCTTCCTTGATGCTGATATTTCCGCAGGAAAGAAGTGCCTTTGCCCTGCTGATCCGTTCTCTGTTCAGATAAGACATAAGTCCTATTCCTGTCTCCTTCTTAAAACGCATGGAAAGATAATCAGGATTGTACTGAAAGGTTTCTGCTATCATCTCCCGGTTAAGAGATCTGCCGCAGTTATTGCGCACCCACTTCATGACCCGGTACATGGAGGGAGATATCCCATCCTTTCTTCCAAAAGCCGCTTCCAGGAATTCCTGCGTCAGCTCCATCAGAAGCAGCTCCAGCGCACTGTTTAAAATCCGTCCGGAATACAGATCCTCTCTTCTGGAATACTGGGTCACCTGCCGGAACAGAAGACTTACTCTCTCCCGGTTGCAGGCATTTCCATACTCCGGCAGGATACAGGCGTCCTCTCCCGGCTTTTCAGGCAGATGACGTTCTCCCATACGCTGCAGCTTTTCGTTTGTATCAAAATGGATCCAGAAATAAGAAAGACGTCCTTCGGATGACTGATAACCGTAATGTTCCTCCCCTCCGGGAAGCAGAAGAAGCTGTCCTTCCTTTACCTCCCTCCTGACACCATTGCCTGCAATGTAAAGCGTCCCCTCCAGTACATAGATCAGCACGTTGCTGCCCATCCTCCTGCGTACATGCAGAAAACCGTCATTGCTGACCAGATTGCCACTCAAGGCACAGTCTGCCGGAAATGCTCTTTCACAATAAAAGCAATCCATTTTCCTTACCCTTTCTTACTTTTTTCTTGCTTTTTTTCTCTATTAGTATATGATAATATTGCTTTTGGTTTTTTTCAACGAATTTAGAACTGATGTGAGGTATTATGAAAAAGTATGAAATGAACCTTTGTGAAGGTTCTCTCTTTAAAAAGATCGCCATATTCAGCATTCCCCTGATGTTTTCCAATATCCTTCAGGTGCTTTTCAATATGTCAGACATTGCGGTTGTCGGTAAATTTGCAGGATCACTTGCGCTTGGTTCTGTAGGATCAACCAGTATCCTTGTCACTCTTTTTACCGGGCTTCTGATCGGCTTTGCCGGCGGTATCAATGCCCTGACTGCTCTTTATATCGGCTCTAGGAGTGACAAAGACCTGACTGAAACAGTACATACTGCAGCCATCTTAAGCTTTATCCTCGGCATGCTCCTCATGATCTTCGGCATCCTGTTTACCCCTCAGGTGCTCAGACTCATCAATACCAAGGACGAACTGATAAACGGTGCTGTCCTGTACCTTAGGATCTATCTGCTTGGCATGCCGGCTCTCGCCATGTACAACTTTGGCAATGCGGTGCTGAGTGCTGCAGGCGATACCAGACGCCCCTTATATTATCTGACCTTTGCCGGGATCCTCAATGTGATCCTGAATCTGTTTTTTGTCATCGTATGTAAGCTGGACGTAGCTGGTGTTGCGATCGCCAGCATCAGCTCCCAGTATATTTCTGCCCTGCTGATCCTGCGGCTGCTCCTGAAAACGGACAGCAGCTTTGGCATCACCCTGTCTGCCCTTCATATGACAAGGGATAAGGTGAGGCGTATTCTGTCCATCAGTGTACCTTCTGCCTTTCAGAATACGATCTTTGCAATTGCCAATCTTTTTGTCCAGACCGGCGTCAACTCCTTCGACCATATCATGGTGGAGGGCAATTCCGCTGCCCAGAATGCAGATCCCCTGCTCTATGATCTGATGGCTGCTATTTATACCGCCTGTGCCAGCTTCATTGCCCAGAACTATGGAGCACAGAAAAAGGACAGGGTTCTGAAAAGTTACTTCATCTCCCTGTTCTATTCCTTTATGATCGGTCTTGTTCTGGGATGTGCCCTTTATCTCTTCCGCTATCCTTTCCTGTCCCTGTTTACCAACGACCGCGAGGTTGTAGATGCAGGAATCATCCGGCTTTCCGTCATGGCGCTTTCCTACAGCATTTCTGCATTCATGGACTGTACCATTGCAGCTTCCAGAGGACTTGGCAAAACGATCGTTCCTACCGTTATGGTCATCCTTGGCTCCTGTGTATTCCGTATCATATGGATCTACACCATATTCGCCTATTTTCATACGATCCAGTCCCTGTATCTGCTCTATGCATTTTCCTGGAGCATCACTGCACTGGCACAGATCATTTATTTTGTTATTATTTACCGCCGGATCGGGAAACAGCCTCTCTGATCCCTGTTCCTTCTGCAGGCGCTGCCTCCTCTATCAGGAAAATACGCGCATCATAATCCTGATAAAAGGCCGTATTTCCTTCAAAGCCAGTTCCCTGATATCCACTGGCAAGAGGAATCCCCGCTTTGTTCAGGATACTTCCTGTCACGATATGGTCTTCCTTTTCTCCATCAAGCTGTACCAGATGAGATAACGCCCCATGAAGCAGGGAATCCTGTTTCACCGGAATGGGTGATACGGTATTGATCAGATCCCCCATTCTCCGGATATCATATTTAAGGCTTCTGTTATAAACATGATATATTCTGTCCTCCAAAAGTCCCCTGGTCTTCAGATATCTGTGGGAATAATTGGGGAGCACCTGATTCTGGAACGTGATCCCGACTGCCCTTGTTCCATCCGGGCTTACGATATTCCATCTCACAGCCTCCGTATCAAACCTTCCCTTTGCCGCATGCCCCTTAAGCCGGTAGAACTGTCCAAACTGCAGGATCTCTCTCCATTCCTTATAAAGCTTTACTTCTTCCCTGATTTCAGCAAGTTCTCCTGCGGACAGGTCACTTAAGTTACACTCATATCCAAGAACACCTGCACACGCTATGGCAAACCGGCTCTCCAGAGGGATTCTTCGAAGAGTCTGATGATTTGGACTTGCCGATACATGAGCTCCCAGTACCGATTGGGGATAGCCGTAGCTGTAGCCATTCTGGATCCTGGCCCGCTGCAGTGCATCCGTACAGTCACTGGCCCAGATCTGTGGCATATAGCAAAGCATGCCAAGATCAAACCGGTTGCCGCCAGAAGCACAGCCTTCAAAGAGGATCTTGGGGAAACGCTCTGTCAGCTCCCGGATCACCCGGTAAAGTCCAAGCACGTACCGATGGGCAAAGACGCCCTGCTCCTCTGCCGGCAATGCCTGACTGTAATAATCGGAAAAGTTCCGGTTCATATCCCATTTCACATAATCAGCCCTGCTTCTCGTGAATACCCCTGTCATTTCCCGGATCAGATATTCCTGTACCTCTTCCCTCGTCAGATCAAGGAGAAGCTGATTTCTTCCCCTCGCCGGTTCAGTACCGGGGACTGTCACTGCATAGTCCGGATGTGCTCTGTACAGCTCTGAATTTTCACTGACCATCTCCGGCTCTACCCAGATCCCAAACTTCATGCCCATGGCATGAATCCTCTCGGAAAGTCCGGCAAGCCCACCTGGAAGCTTTTCGGTATTGTCATTCCAGTCGCCAAGCGCTTCTTTGTCAGAATTTCTCTTTCCAAACCATCCATCATCCAGTACAAACAGTTCAATTCCCGCTTTTGCCGCCTCTTTCGCCAGCTTCAGTACCTTTTTCTCCCTCACATCAAAATACATGGCTTCCCATGAATTAATGAGGATCGGACGCTCCTTTTTTTTCCAGTATCCCCTGACAATATGCTCCCTGACAAAGGCATGCATATGGAGACTGATCTGCTGATAGCCGCCGTCCGAAAACGTCTGTACCGCCTCAGGACTGCAGAAGCTCTCTAAAGGCTGCAGGGTGATTTCCAGAAATTCAGGATGGATCCCGGAAAGGAAACGTGCCCTTCCATGCCCGCCGATCTCCAGTGTTTCCTGGTGGTTTCCAGAATAAAGCAGGTTAAATCCATAACACTGTCCGTAGGTTTCGGAAAGTTCTGTTTCTCCAAAAATTATGAAAGGGTTGGCTTTGTTTGAAGAAGTGCCGCCACCGGATTCCACCGTAAACCTTGATGCGGACAGGATAGTTTCCACAGGCTCCATCTCTCTCGCCCATTCTCCGGAAAAGCTTAAGATCTTCTGCTGTCCATCTGTCCTCACATCAAGCTGTGTACTCATCAGCCGGAGAATACGCACCGGCTCTTCTCCTTCATTCCTCACTCTGGCAAAGCGGGTGATACAGTCGCACTCTTCAAAGACACTGTAAACCAGCTCCAGTACTGTCCGGCTTTTCTGATCCCGCAGAACAATAACCAGGGAGCTGCCCTCCTGTTCCTCCTCTTTGTATGCTCCAGGCAGACCATCCGGCTGTTCCTTTATCCTTTCTATCCGGAAGCTTTCAAACCGGAAATCACTGCTCCTGCTTCCATCCGCATACACAAGCTCGATCATGGGTTGTCCCAGATCTCCCCTTCCACGGGAGGAAGCTTCCTGGCACCAGTCATCCAGAGAAACCGTGCTTTCCTTTTGGTCAGCGATGATACTGCAGCCGTTCTGATTGGATATCACCGGGATCATGGCATCTATCCCGTCCTCCGTCAGAAACAGCTTTTCCCCATAATAGAGATGCGTCAGAAATCCTGCCGGATCTACATAAAACAGATAGCTGGTATGGTCTGTTTCAATCAAAAATCTTCCATTATTTTCTGTGATCATCGCATATCCCCTTTCCTTCTCTGCAGCTCTTCTGTGATCTCTCTAAGCTTCTCATCAGTCAGCATATATTTTCTGGTAAAGATAAAAACTGCTATCAAAAGACCAGCAATCGGAAGCACTGTCATTGTCATCCTGAGAACCGCCACGGAAGACGCACCTGCTGCAGCTGTCTCTGCTGCCGAGGTATCCTGACTGATATGGCTGATGCTGAGGCAGATGGATGCGATCATAGCCGCCACACCACTTGCCAGCTTTACCACAAAGGTCTGCATGGAAAAGATCACACTTTCATCTCTTCTGCTGTTTTTCAGTTCCCCATAATCTACTGTATTGGCAAGAAATACCGTTGTAAGCACGGTCAGCATACCAAAGGCCATAAATACAAAGAACCCGGGAATCAGCAGAAGATACACATTTCTGACTCCCATAAACATCTGGATAAGCAATACAACATAGCCGCCTACAGCCATCACAAAGCTCACATAAAACACCTGCAGTGCACTGAGCAACTTCCGGAGCAGCGGATAAAACAGCATCATGGACAGGATCTGCACACCACCACCAAAGGTATTAAACAGCACATAACCTGCATTCCAGTTTGCACCACCGATATCATATTTAAAGAAATAGATCAGCAGATTGGAAGTAATATACAGGGAACAGTTGATCAGTACAATCGTGATCACTACCGTCATTGCCTGGTCATTTTTAATCAGTGCCTGGAACATCTGCCCAATAGAAGGAGCTTCCATATCCACTGTTGATTTTTCTTTGATATTGATACAGGTAAGAACCAAAAGTACAACAAAAAGGATCGCGACCACAAGGGCGAACCACTGGAAACCGTACCGTTCAATCTCTCTTTCTGTCATATGAGAATGTCCGATTCTTCCAAGCAGCGGCACACAGATCATAGTAACCACTGTAATCAGTGCCGAGCCAACACCAGCACAGGAACGTGCTATGGTCGTCAGGTTCTCTCTTTCCTTTCCTCCCTCTGTAAAGGCAGGGATCATAGACCAGAAGGGAATATCCATCATGGTATATGTCACACCCCAGAGTATATAAAATACAGCTGCATAGGCGATCAGTCCGTTTCCGGAAAGAGCGGACGGTGCTGCGAACATCAGATACAGTACTACCGCATTCAGGCAGGTACCAATCAGCAGCCAGGGTCTGAACCGTCCCCATCTGGTTCTGGTCTTTGCCACGATCACACCCATGACCGGATCGTTAAAGGCATCAAAGATACGGGCTGCCATCAGAATCACCCCCATGGCAAAGGCACTGACACCCAGGATATCCTGATAATAATAAAGCACGTAGCTGGCAGACAGCATATACACCATATCCTTGCCTACTGCACCAAGTCCATAAGAAATCGTTTCCTTTTTTGAAAGCTTCATTGCAATACCTCCTTCTCTACCGTAAAATCAATCCGCATTTCTCCGAACAGCCCGCTGCTCAATATAAGCACAGCTCTGCCCTCTTCACCTGTCGTTCTGACATAGACACCGCCCATACCTCCATTTAAACTGATCATCTCCGGTCCGATCAGTGCTATGGGGCCTTCTGTGCGCAGTTTCAGTGCTTCCTGACAGAAGCATAACATATCTCCATACTCACTTTCTGCCATCAGCCTGATCTCTGCCACATCATAGGTATCTCCGATCACCAGATGATTGTCTGATACTCTGGTCTTGAGATGAGGCTGTCTCGCCGGTCCTTTCCGCACTGTGAAAACGACCACACCATCCTTCACTGCTTCAAAACGATATTCTGTCGCGATACCGCCCCAGTTTCCAATATATTTATTATAAAGTTCTACCGCATCCTGCATCTTCATTCCCCGAAACAGCACGCACTTGAGTGCCATCAGGATCGTTCCAAACGGAATATGGTTTAGTCCGTTTTTCGCAATGGAAAGCAGCACTTTTTTTACATCTGCTGCCTTTTCCTTCGAAAAGCCTTCCTTCGTTTCCAGCAGATCTCCTATGAAATCATCCAAAAGAATGGGACCGTGTAGGAGATTTCTGAAAGGAGAATCCCCTGTTTCAAAGGTTCCCACCAGCTCTTCATTTTTATATACCCGGATACTGTCCGTATTGGTCACTGCATACACATTCCGGATCAGGCTGGCCGGATATTCGCCGATATCCATGGAGGAAGATATCTTAAGTACCGTTTCTTCTTCCCCCTGGCTCTGATAAAGCGCTGCAGCAAGCTTGGGATTCCGGAAGGCATCCATGACGCCGTGGTAACAGATCCTGTCACCGCTGCCAAAATCCTTGTGGGTATTGTAATCGAACATGCACCAGCCAAAGCCCCCGGCAATATCCTCTTCCCCATAATAGGCATCCATGACTCTGGCGTGACGCAGCATATGCTCTGTCCTGTGTCCCTCACTGTCAAAGGTTTTGGTCGGATACATATGTCCATTGTATTCACTGATCAGATATCCTTTTTCAGGATCCGGTGTTACTGCCTTCTTTTTCCTGCATCCTCTGTTGTTCCCTTCATGCGAAAAGTCATTGAAGGCATAGACGTCCTCAAGCAGAGAGCTTTTCTGCAGATATCTTACTCCACTGGTCTGCCTTCCAGGATCCAGGCGATGTGCTGTCTCATTGGTCCGGTGGTAAAAAGGATCATTGTCCTCCGATTCATTGATCCGCACACCCCACAGGATAATGGAAGGATGATTCCGGTACTGCAATATCATTTCTTCTGTGTTCTTCACAGCCTGCTCCTGCCATTTCTCTCCTCCCACATACTGCCAGCCCGGAATTTCTGTAAATACCAGAAGGCCGATCTCATCGCATCTGTCAATGAAATGCTGTGACTGCGGATAGTGGGAGGTTCTGACAGCATTCACTGAAAGCTCCTGTTTCAAAATATCCGCATCCTGTCTCTGCATGGAAGCCGGCATTGCATATCCCACATAGGGATAGCTCTGGTGCCTGTTTAATCCTCTGATCTTCAGTTTCTTGCCGTTCAGATAAAATCCATCCTTCCGAAACTCAGCTTCCCGGAAGCCGATCCGGACATCATAGGTGTCAAGCAGCTTTCCTTCCCGATAGAGTTCTGTCCTGAAAAGATAAAGGAACGGATCTTCAGGAGACCACAGCTTCACCCCTTCTACCTCATGTACGAGCTCATTTTTCGTAAGCAGGTAAATACCGGATGTCGGTCCTTCCTCTGTCTGCTCTGTAAAAATAAGGCTCTGTCTGATCATAAGTCCTTCTGTCTGCAGCTTTTCCTGCCAGTCCTCCCAGTTATCCTGAGAAAGCCGCCGGATCTCCTCCCCTGTATTCAGTGTGATCTCACTGGAAAGTACCGGCTTTTCTTCCATTACCTTTTCTGTTCTGGCAAACACATCTGTGATACAATACTTTTCTCTGATATCCAGATAAACTTCCCGATATAGTCCGCCAAAGGTCATATAATCAATAGCTCTTCCAAAGGGCGGCAGATCCTGGCTCTCCCTGCTATCCACCTCGATCAGAAGGACATTTTCCATTCCCTGACGGATCCCTGCCGTCAGCTCTGCCTGGAATGCTGTGTAGCCACAGAAATGCTCCGTCAGCAGAATGCCATTCAGATAAACCCTGGCACTGTGGCCTGCCGCTTCAATATTCAGAAAGATCCGTTTTCCTTCCCAGTCCTTTTCCGGTACAAAGCATTTTCTGTACGCACAGTGCTTCTGGTAGATGCTTTCGTCAAAATAATGAAGCGGTGTGACAGCAGCTGTATGTGGCAGTTCTACCTCTGTCCCTTCCGGAAACCCAGCTGTTTCCTTTTCACACAAAGCTGGAGTATATTCTTCAAAAAAAGACCATCCTCTGTTCCAGTAGATCCTGTTTTCCCTGTTTCTGTTCATTGCCTTTCCTCCTTCATGCCATGGATCAGTACCTGTATCATTTCCTGCAGTGCTTCTTCATAGCTGATCCCGCTTTCTATCAGTACATTGCTGGCAAAGAAATGGCTGATCGTCCCTTCCAGCATACTCTTGATGATCGGTATGGACACCGGTCTTACCTCTCCTCTATCAATCCCCTGCTCGATCAGTGAGATCGTTGCATCCCAGTCCGTATCCAGATACTGCTCCACGCTCCGGTAGACATGAGGATATTTTTCCTTTAACTGATACAGATTGCTCAGTCCGATATTCTGATATTTCTCAGGAAGCACTACCATTATCTTCTCGATCTTTTCTATGATGGAAAGGGAGGGATCCTTTACAATCTCCTGCTCACTGCGTTTAATATCCCGAAAGCAGTAATCTGCCAGGGCAAGCAGCATGGCTTCCTTGCTTTCATAAATGGTATACAGTGTTTTCTTGCTCATGGTAAGACGCCCTGCCACGTCATTCATGGTGAATTTCAGTCCTTTTTCTGCAAACTCCGCTATGGCCGCATTCAGAATCTTTTCCTGTATCTCTGTAATCTTTTCCATTCGCTTTCCTTCCTGTCATTGATCCTCTTCTGGTTTAGATCCTTTTTGTCGGAAACCAGATTTCATTTTATGGTTTCCTTATTGGTAAAAAGAAAACCCGGAAACTCATTTCGGTTTCCGAGTTTTCTATATTATATCAAATTCTGCATTCTTGTTCTATCGGCATATTTCCTTAAAATCAGTTGCTGTTTTTAGGCATTTCTACAATGCCTGTCTGTTAGCTTCTTTTATTTTGCAAAAAGATCACGATACCACTTCAGAGAATCCACATACGCATTGTATACACTATTCATATCAATGTTGCGAAGGATCATCTGTCTGGAAACCTCCTGCCAAGATGCTCTTTCATAATGCTCAATGAAGTCAAGAACCTCTGCCAGTTCTCCCTTATCGTCAATCAGCGCCTCTCTGATATTCTTCGATACCTTGACCATATCCAGTGCCTCATCCATAGGCTTATCCAGAATCAGATCCAGAACGGAGAACAGTCCCATCAGGAACAGTTCAGAAGAATGTCCTGCCATCTCAAAAGCCGGTGCCAGATTCTCCGCAAATTTAGCACGCAGCAGAGAAAGCCTTGTCACTTCATTCGGCTTATCTGCGCAAAGCTCACTTGTCACTGCTGTGTTGATCCACTTCTTCAGTTCCTTCTGACCCAGCATGGCTGCTGCATGCCTGATCGAGGTGATCCCCGAATTCACTGTCATTCTGTTTACCATCTTCAGAAGCAGAATGACAAGCGCCGTATCACGTCCGATAATATCTGCTGCCTTTGTCAGGTCAAAATCATCATCATTGACTATATTCAGCAGTTCAATATAATTCACCTTCAAAGGAGAAACCTCTTCCTGACCTCTGGTAACAGGAATGCGGTAGAACTCTCCTTCATACAGTGTATACCCTCCATCCTTACGCAGGGTATCAAACTCTTCCTGTGTATTGACATTGACTGCACATAGCTTGATATTCGGATATATCTTGCTGAAATAAATCTTGGCCTTACTGATATCGATCTTCTTATGGTCAAGGAAGATATAATCCATCAGGCTCAACACTTCCCTGTATATTTCAAACCTGGCTACTGGCAGCTTCTTCATGGCAAGCTGATATCCATCAGCCTTCAGTGCCTTCAGTCTGTCAATGTACATTTTCTCCGGTAGTACAGTATTGTCACAAAGCAGGATCAGTCTTTCATGATCCACACTGCACTGGCTGTTAATGTCTGCAAAAAGAGAAATATTATTGACCTCTACAAAAACATCCTTATCTGCAGACAGTGTCTCAATCCCCATTCCCTGAATGATATCAAGACCGGCAATCACACCAATGCCATCATAGCTGGCTGTTCCAAGAAAACCGGGATCCAAAAAGGAATTTCTCTTCTGGGCAAACAGTGAATATGCCCTTACAGCTACATTTTCATCAAATAAAGGTATTAACGTTGCAAGCATATGTTACCCTCCTGTTAGATAAATCTATTTTACTCTATCTGCGCCTTTTTTTCAATTTTTTTATATGGTCTTTTTGGCTCAGATCTTAATCTTTGTCCACTTTCCTACCCGGAATCTGGTGGAGGCAAACAGGAATCTGGATACCTGGTCTCCAAGGACACCCATCCAGATACCGATAATACCAAAGCCAAACACATAGCCTCCAAGATAAGATACCAGCGTTCTGATCAGAGTCACACTGATCGTCGAAGCAGCTGCTGTGTAAAGTGTATCTCCGGCTCCCCTCAGGCATCCCATATAAACCACCTGGGAAATCTGGAAAATGACGACAAAAATGATCACATACATGATATGGACACCGATCGTAATGATCTCCTCTTCTTCAAAAAACAGGCGCATCAGTGGCTCTGCCCCAAAGAAATAAATGGCCACCAGACATACAGAGATCACCATTCCAAGCATCCTGCAGATACTGCCATATTCCTTTGCCAGCCTTTCATCTCCTTCACCAAGGCTTCTCCCGATCAGTGCCACTGCTGCTGCCTGTAGTCCATCTCCGAAGGAAAAAGAAAGTCCCATGATATTCATGCCAACCTGATGTGCTGCCATAGCTGCCGTTCCCTGCCCAGCTGCCATCAATGCCGTAAGCATAAAACCAACCCTCATCAGAACCTGTTCAAAAAATACACTGTAGCCGACCTTTACAATATGTACAAAGCTCTGCCAGGACGGCATGATCCTTTTTTCCATAATATAAGGCAGACTGATAAAGCCTTCCTTTTTCCGTATGGAAAGAATACTCATAATGCAGGCAACTACCGTTCCTAGAACAGTAGCAAGTGCTGCACCCTGAATTCCAAGCGCCGGGAATCCCAGGTGTCCGCCAATCAGCAGATAATTGAAAATAATGTTCACCGTATTGGAAGTCACATTGGTGCGCATGGTGATCTTTGTATTGCCGGCACCTCTCTGCGCCGCATTGATGCCCATCTGTACACAGTTAAAGATCATGCCTCCCATAACGATCCGGAAATAGGCAACTGCACTGTCATGAGTTTCCGCATTAGATCCACACAGGCTGATGATCGGTCCTGCAAATACCACAAACAGAATACTCAGTATGACAGCCGCCGCTATGATAAAAACAATCACCGTACTCAGGATCCTGTTGGCATCCTCCTGCTTCTGTTCTCCTCTTCTTCTGGCAACAAGTGCCGAGATTGCCACATTCACTGCAAAAAATAAAGACAGCCCCATAAACTTTGGCTGTGTCGTCAGTCCGATTGCAGCAACTGCATAGGATCCAAGTGAACTGACCATCAGGGAATCAATCAATCCCGCAAATGCTACAAAAAACGATTCAATAATAGAGGGCCACGCCATGTTCATGGTGACTCTGATATTTTCCTTCTGATATGCTACCTTTTTCATACTGCTTATTTGGCTCCGCTCTCCTTAAATACGGCCAGTACGGTCTTAAGTAATATCTTCACGTCCAGCATAAAGGACCAGTTATCAATATACTCTACATCCAGCCGTACAATCTCTTCAAAGTCCGTAATATCACTCCTTCCACTGACCTGCCACATACCGGTCAGTCCGGGACGGAAGCTCAGTCTCTTCTTATGATAAGGGCTGTAATGCTTGAACTCATCCAATGTCGGCGGTCTTGTTCCCACAAGACTCATATCCCCCTTTAGAATATTCAGAAACTGTGGAAACTCGTCCAGGCTTGTCTTCCTAAGGAATCTTCCCACCTTCGTAATTCTTGGATCATTCTCCATCTTAAACATCAGACCGTTCATTTCATTCTGTGCCATCAGTTCCTTTTTGCGCTCTTCTGCATCCGCATACATGGATCGGAACTTGTACATCTTAAATACACGTCCGTTCCTGCCTACTCTTTTCTGTGCAAAAAAGACAGGTCCCGGCGATTCCAGCTTGATCAGAGGTGCCACAAAGACCGTCAGTACAAGCAGGATCACACAACCCACCAGCGCACCGGCCAGATCCATCACCCTTTTCAGGATCAGCTGTCCTATCGGTGCCACCCGGTTTGCATAGGTAACTGCATAAAAGCTTCCAAACTGGGAAAGCGCCTTTTGGCTGGCACTTGCAAGCTCCGGCACCGGAATCTCATAATGCACGGTAATTCCCATTTCTGCCATAGTCTCCAGAATGGGAAGCATATCCTTCCTGCGTTTATTCTCAACAACTACGATCACTTCATCCAGAGATGCCATCTGGCAGTATTCGATCAGATGCTCAAAGTCTGCCACGACTGGAACACCGGAGATTTCTCCCTCTGTCCACAGCGGTGTACTCTCTACGATAGGAACAATTCCTGTCAGATCATAGCTGAAATCCTTCATCCCCTTCATGGTTTCCACCAGCATCGCAGCATTCTCCTCATCTGCCACAAGCAGGATCTTACGCTGTTCAAAGATCCACTGATACAGGGAGGGCATCATCTTTTTCCATAATTGATGAACCAGAAACATCAGTACACAGTTGAACACCGGGAACAGAAAGAGAACCAGTCTGGAATAGGCATCCAGCAGGTTGAAAAAGTACAGGATCACCGCTGCCCCGCCAAACATGATCAGGTTATTCCTGACAATCCCCGCCAGTTCATGCAGCGGTCCTCTCAGGAACATATTCCGGTTGGTATTACGAAGAAGGTTCATGGCAAGATAGACCACAAGACAGGAGCCAAGCAGCATCCCAAAGTCCATCCTCGCATTATCACTTTCAAAAAGTCTCTTATTTCTGATATAGTTAGCCAGAATCAGACTGACAAAAATACAGACACAATCAGCAGATAAGATCAGCAGCGTCTGCAATTTTGATTTACGTTGATACATAATGGATTAATCTCCCAAACGGTATTTAAATTATTTATCCTTATTGTCTACTATTCTGCATGGATTGTCAAATCGAATTCACTCAGATCTCAATTCTACGTATAGTCCCACTGCATGATACCATCATTCCGCTGGTTCAATATCAGTTGGAACAGAACCGTATAAACCGTCATTCCTAAGCCATCACTATGGCTTTACTTGATTTTTCAAAACAGATATGCTATATTATACTTAAGAAAAGGGAAAGCCACAGAAGCGGCTCTACCCTCAAAGTAATTGACTGTTACTTAATAACAGCCGTCAACTATTCGTGGTAGTTGGCGGCTATTTTCGTTTCCCCTTGAAGATTGTGTAACACAACCCGACAAGGGCGCAAATGAATATACAAAACTGAATCATATCAGAATATGTAACCATTGGCAACGCCCTCCTTTCTTTCGTCTGGAGGGTAGCCCCTCCGATAAAGAGGGTAAGCCGCCCGGCTCTGTGGTTTTCCATATCGGCAGTATAGCACATCTTCTCCAGTCATTCAGGGCATCCGGATTTGCATTGTTTCTTTCCGAAAATATTGTGTGTCCCACTTGTAACCCACCTGTGTACTTCGACCTCATTTTAACTGCTTTTATCTCTGGTTTATAAACAATTCTGACAATTAAAAAAGCCAGGAAACATCATGTTTCCGGGACTTCTTAATGCTTACTATACAATACCCTGGGCGGTCATAGCATCTTCTGAGGTGTCCGCAGATTTACTGGGGTTTTGAGGTCGGTTGTATATCACGTGTATAGATTGATTGTCGGACAATTTCAACTAACTATTCTTATAATACTAACAATCCTCATTATAGAAAATATATTTTTCTTTGAATGCACTTATCAGTCAAAAAATTATTAATCCCCAAATATCAAACTTCTGTATAGAGTTTGATATTATATTTTATAATTTTGCTATTAAATCATTGTTTCACAAAATACACTTTATATGTACATAAAGCAACTACTTTTTAATTACTAACACAAAATACCCTTTATAAACGGTTCTGTTCGATTTAGTATATAATGTTTTGCTACAGCCGATAATTCAGAACTAGGGTACATCATTTTTCGTAATTCACGGATTTGTTCCTTTATCTCTTCTTTTACTAACTGATTATAATTATTTTCTTTGTCTTGCATTAATCTCAATATCCTATTTACCCTGCGCTTACATTGATTCTGAATTTCTACCCTAGCTTCAACAAGAGTTGTTGAATTTAAATCATAAACGCGAATTGACAAAGAAACTCTTTGAGCTTCCCACGAACTATCATCATTACATGCCGGATAAGCCCGTCCATCTTCTCCAAAGGTAAGTAACATTACATCTGTTTCATCCGTCGGATCTAAAAGACCAATCCATTCTTTATCCAGATCATTCATGTTCTTAGCAATTGGAGACCCTTTTCTTAACGGAAAATATGCATTTTTTGATGTGTTGGGGATATTACCACTTAATCGATAATTTTCCCAAGCAAAAGCCAACCACCAATAAGCCTCATCATTATTATCTGTTTCAATACGACAATCTTTTTTTAATTTCTTAGTTTCATTTTTCGGTCGGAAATGATCTACATGGTACACAGACGCAATATCATGTGCTTCAGTATACCAGCACTTCCCATATGACAGCGACGCCAAATGGTCCTTTAACTTTCCCCAATAGGATTTATTTTGCTCAATAAATTCTTTTCTCTTACCCTCAGGAAGAGCTAATAATTGTTGAGTAAGTTCTTTCCCTTCTTCTATTAGCTCTTCAGATGGAGGATTATTTTTGTAATCAATAAAAATCATTTCTTCTCCTCTTCTAGTATCTCACGCATTATTTCATCCATTAATGCAGACATATCTGGCAATTGCTCTTGTGAGACATCTATGTTCTGATACTCAGGTCTAGAAAATAGTTTTTCAATAAATTTCTCATAAAGCGGGTCCCTAACCGAATGTGAAAATCCTAGTTGCTCCAACTCTTTTGTAAGACGTTTAAGTTCTATATCCTCATCAGTTGTTCTATTTACCTTATATGTCAGTTGTCTCTTTCGATCCAATTGGCGTTGTGTCTCCAAATCAAGAGTCGTTGGCAAATCAAACATTTGGGTCAAAAGTCCCGCAACTCCCATTCCTTTTGGATCGACATCAGGTCTTCTAACAGTCGTAATATTTTTATCATGTTCAAAAATTGTCACCGCTTCTTTTTTTAACCCGCCAATTACAATGGGATCATGCGTCGAAATAAATATCTGACTATTATCGTTTTCGCCTACTACTCTTCGTATCAGCGATAAATAATCAAATTTCCACATTGGATTCAGATGTGTGTCCGGTTCATCCAAAAAGAAAAGTGATTCTTTCGATTTAGTAAATTTTAACAAACCTAGAACCATCAGCAATTGCTGTTCTCCTTCACTAAGTTCATTAAATGTTATAACTGTACCATCTGTCTTTTTAACTTTTATTCGTATTTCTTTTATTAGATCAGATAAATAAGTACTTTCTAAAAACTTAAAAAATTCTGTATTATTATGATAATGTTTTGCAAGTTCCATTAATTTTTCTTGATCTTTTATATAGAGGTAAGTCACTTCACAATGAATACTTGAAAATCCTTCTTCATACACCATATCTTCCTTAATCGGTGCTAATGACAATCTATATAGATCATCTAAAAAAGAACGTACTACACCACGAGCTCCCCAAAATTCATCTTTTCTATATACCCCTTTTTTATTCCACGTTGGCTTTTTTAACACAAATAATATGGATTCAATAGAACTTATATTCAAATATTCTCTCAAAAAATCTAATGATTCCCTATCATAAAATGAAAAGAACGCCAATAGCACAAAGTTGCTGTGAATCATACGCGCGTAAAACAAAGGTCTTAACACCTGATCATCGCCATTCAGCAACGCATTGTAAAACTGCTTTTGATGTTTCGAAAAATGCTTTTCTAAACGATTGCTTGGACCAGAGTAATATGCAAATACATGCTCTGGTAGATAACTTTCATTTGTATGCCACTTTTCATAAAATGCTTTTTTTGTTACTTTATTATGATTTATATAAAATAATTGTTTTCTAGACTTTGAATCATTTTTAATATTTACAGTAACATTTTTACAATAATATTCAATTTCATATGAAAATTCTATTGTGACGGTTTTCAAATCCAAATCACGAAATATAATAACTAACGCCTCAATAAAGTTTGACTTTCCCGCACCGTTTTTTCCTATGAAAACATTTGTTAATTGTTCTGTATCCAACTCCACAGAAAACTCTTTAAGATTTTTAAATTCTTTAATATAAACCTTGTCAATTCGCATGATTTATCACTCCCAAATAGCTCTCTCCATCTTTACGAACTTCCTCTACAATGTTTTGTTCTACTAATTGCTTAAGTTGTGCATAGAACTCATCAATATCCATCTCTGTCTTGCTCTTGAGTTTTTCTGGAGTAAGACAATCCTCTTCTTTAAGCAAATCTATTAATGACTGCGTCATCCTCTGCTCTCCCTTCGTCAAAATAACTTTCTTATTTTTTTGTTTCAACGACTCTTCCTTAAACAACATAATATATTTAAGTGATTCTTCCGCTTTTTCTTCATTTATATCATTTGTTCCTAACATTCCACAAAAAGCAAGATTCAAAATATGTTCCTTGATTGCATTAATTTGTTCCATAAGCTGACATAACTCTTTTGCTTTTTCTATTTTATTGAAAAAGTAATTAAGTATTCTTACAATTTCCTTCTGTTCATCAATTGATGGAACTGGAATTACAAAGTTTCCTATTTTCTTAGCATTTATATTAGATTGGTTTACGCCATTGCTTTTTACAGTATTACAATATGCTTTAGCTTGAGGTGAATTCATAATATAATTAAGATATTCACCAATTAGTTCCTTTCCATAGTCTAATTTCAACAAGTATCCCGCATAAATGGCAGGACATTCTCCTCGATATATTGAAGTTTTTCCAACTAATTCAGAACTATTCGTCCGATTAAATAAAACATCTCCTGGCTTCAAAATATATTTTCTAATATCATCTTGATTATCCGTATATACAATGTCACTCCAATCAATCTCACCATTCTGCAAATTTCCCATACGTATTACAGCCACAGAACCCTGTTTTTGGGATTTTCTAGATGTTCCATATGATAAAGAATCACATAATACTGAAAGTTTTTTCATTTTTCTACTCTCATACTTTATGCCTTGTTCCTTACGCCATTGTTCTGTTAACTTTCCTGAAAATGCATCATGCAATATATTTTTCTTAAAAATATCAATATTTTCTATTGCACCTTGTAGCATTTGTTTTGCCTCATTAAGTTTATCAAACATATCCTCTATACGCCAAACAATCCTCTTTTGCTCCGAAAGCGGTGCTAACGGAATAAGCGTTTCTTCAAAATCTCTTTTAGTGATATGTTGCAATCCTGCTCCACCATGTACATTCGAAATTAATGTATTTAATTGTTGATTAATAGCATACATCAGATATACTTTATCTATTCGTTCTTCGTCAAACACAATCTTAAAAATATGTTGATTTAATACTGCCTCTTGATTTTTCCATATATGTGCACCAAATGAGGTCCCTGGTGTTCCCGACCAAGCAAATAAAAGTTCTTCTCCTTTAAGATAGAATTTTTCTTCAACCTCACCATTATAATAATTATACTCTGCATTAGGATTGTTAAGGTTCTGTATTCGTACAATTGGTAAACCATTGTCTACCCAATCACTCGATTTAAAGCTCTTTCCATTATATAAATTACAAATATATTTTATTTTTGTCCAACACCAATTATCCGGCAGTTTATATGGTTGTTCTTCCTCAGAGACTAAAGACTTTCTCTCCGAAAAAGTCTTTGACTTCTCCATATTCATTTGTTTCATACCTCCAATGTTTTCAATTCTTCAATTACACAGGTAATCATTTTTTTTGCTTCTTCTAAATTACTCATGCACATTTCTAGATTTTCAATCGGATTGGATATTGATTCATGATCTTCATCTTTATTTTCTTGAATGAGACCTAAATCAAGATTATTTCCATTATTACGTATTTCCTCTCTTGTATATACGCTCCATCTTTTATCACATACCTTTTCCCTTATACTAGCATTATATGCCAATTCAAAATCAGCAAAATGTTGCACCTTTAAAGGTGTAGTTTTTCCATATGAAGGCATATCTGTTCTCAAATCATAAAACCACACTTCTTTAGTATTACCATAATCACTTTTCCCCCTTGTGAAAAACAAAACATTTGTTTTTACCCCTTGTGCATAAAAAATACCAGTGGGCAAGCGTAAAATAGTATGGAGATTGCATTTATCCATTAGTTCACAACGAATTTTTTCACCATCCCCATCTGCAAAAAGAACATTATCAGGCACTACCACCGCTGCTCTAGCTTTACCACTAGTATTCAAACTATGATAAATATGCTGAAGGAAATTAAACTGCTTATTACTTGTAGCAAACATAAAATCGGTTCTATTAGTCAACTCTCCCCCTTTTTTGGTTCCAAAAGGTGGGTTAGACAATACCACATCTAGATTTTGCAATTCCTCTTTTTTTCCAAACTCTTCTGTCAATGTATTGCCACAATAGATTTTGGCGTGAATACCATGCAACATAGCATTCATTAACGCCAGCCTATATGTCTCTGAAACCAATTCACATCCCGAAAAAGCGGAATTAATCTGAAAGTTTTTTTCTTCTTCTGACAAATCGTTTAAATCATTTGTTTTTTTCTTTATATATCTGTCAGCAGCAATCATAAACCCAAAAGTTCCACATGCTGGATCATTGCATTTTTCTCCCACATTGGGTTTAATCATTCTTACCATAACATCAATCAATGGTCTCGGCGTAAAATATTGTCCTGCACCAGATTTTTTTTCATCAGCATTTTTAGCCAATAAACCTTCATATAAATTCCCGAGTCCCTCCTCTTTAGCAGAATACCAATCTAATTTATCCATAGTTCGTATAATCAATTCCAAATTAGTTGGTGACTGAATATTTGAATATGCATCAATATAAATCTCTTTCACTAAACCTTTACAATACTTACCAAACACTTTTAACATCTTATTGTAATAATATTTGAGTTCGTTCCCCGTTTTAGATGCCAATTTATCCCAGGAGTATTCAACAAGCAATTGTTTATCTTCTCTCTCAGTCTTTTTATCTTTTTCAGAGAAAGTTACTCCACTCGCTATACTTTCTTCTGCATTAGTTTCTTTCGCCATTTTTAAAAATAAAATATATGTCAATTCGGTAACGTATTGATGATATGTAATACCGTCATCCCTCAATATATTGCATAAATTCCATAGCTTAGCAACAATCTCTTGATTAGTCATTTCATAATCCTCTCTTCCGACAAAGTATCCTATACTAACATTTATTTTATATTATTTTCCATACTCTGTTTTCCCTTCCATCATGGCATCAAAATATCTGCGTAATATCCTGATACCGGTTCACTACCCGGTAAATCTCCACATATTCTTTTCCAATCTTATACAGCACAACATAATTCCCGCAAATCACATATTTATAATCCGTTCGGAAGCTGACCCTTTTAGCAAGATCAGCTCCCATGTACGGAAATTGCTGTATATTTTCAATTCGAGCATATATCTCCTGGATGGTCTTTACCGCCATTTCTTCATTATCTTCAGCAATATACTCTCTAATATTCTTCAAGTCCTCTGCCACAATAGGGTTAATCCGCAATTTCATCATATGCTATACCCCGACAGATTTCTTTAGTTCATCCAAACTCATCCAGGCACTTTCATCCCTAACAGCTTCTTCTGCTTCCTGCAGTTTCATGAGTAGCTTCTTTTCGGCTTTTTCACGCTCGTAGTCCTCAATATCCATAACCACAAACTTACCTCTACCGTTTTTGGTCAAAAACACGGGTTCTCCAATCTGGCAATTTTTCAACACTTCATTATAATTTCTTAAATCTGATACCGGTAATATATTTGGCATAAAATCAACTTCCTTTCCTACTACAATATAGCTTCTTCACTTATATATTATACGCAGGAAAGCTGTAAAATTCAACGTGAAATTTTACAGCCTTCTTATATTCTTTCTCTGGCAAAGTCCGTAAACCATTATTATCAGTCATATAAAAAGCAGATATTACAAACACTCTGCAATACCTGCTCATTTCAGTTTGTTATTAAATTTATAGCCGACTCCCCAAACCGTCTGTATGTAGATTGGCTTGCTTGGATTATCTTCTATTTTTTTCCGTATGTTACGGATATGGCTCATGACAATGTTGTAATCACCGAAATATGGTTCT
>NZ_JAXXXI010000054.1:0-19631 GCF_037359455.1 Suilimivivens sp. | reverse complement strand
GTTACCTCCACATTCTTTTTTATTTTGAATGTCCGCAAAATCCGTCCTACATCAGTGAGTCAGCGATCCGGGCAGTGCATCCTTCCCTGAAATCAGCGTCACTGGCACTTGGGGCATCCCATATACAGACAATCTTTAAAGTGATCCTTCCTGCAGCAAAATCAGGTATCATCACAGCAGTCGTTCTTGGTGTTGGAAGAGCGATCGGTGAAGCTATGGCGATCACACTGGTTTCGGGAAGCAGTGTGAACATGCCACTCCCCTTCAACTCCGTCAGATTCCTGACAACGGCGATCGTAGCAGAAATGGGATATGCATCCGGACTTCACAGACAGGTGCTTTTTACGATCGGACTTGTATTGTTTGTATTTATTATGATCATCAATATTATGTTGAACAGTATCCTGAAGAAAGGGGAAAGGGAAGATGCATGACAGTATCATGAACAGAAGGAAAAGGACATCAGATGTATTTGTAAGTGGTCTGATCAATCTTTCTGCTGCTTTTTCTGTAATCCTTTTGGCTGGAATCATTGCTTATGTGTTTGTAAAGGGAATCCGGAGTGTGAATCTGCAGTTTCTGACAACGGTAACGAGTACCTTGAACAAAACTGTAGGTATTGCGGGAAATATAGTGAATACCCTGTATATTATAGTGATCACCCTTCTCATAGCAACACCGGTGGGAATCGGATCTGCTATTTATCTGAATGAATATGCAAAGCCCGGAAAGCTGGTAAGGGCGATCGAGTTTACAACAGAAACACTTTCCGGTATTCCATCTATTATTTTTGGTATGTTTGGTATGATGTTTTTTGGAACCGGACTCGGACTTGGCTACTCCATTCTGACAGGCTCTCTTACGCTGACGCTTATGGTATTGCCGCTGATCACAAGGAATACGCAGGAAGCGTTAAAAACGGTACCGGACAGCTACCGGAGCGGTGCCCTTGGAATGGGGGCAACGAAATGGTATATGATCAGCACAGTACTCCTTCCCTCAGCCATGCCGGGTATTATTACAGGTGTGATCCTCGCGATCGGAAGGATCGTTGGAGAATCGGCGGCGCTTCTGTTTACAGCAGGTAGTGGTTATCTGCTTCCGAAATCAGGGATCGGTTTCCTGAAAAAGATACTGGAATCAGGAGGCACCTTAACGATCCAGCTGTATTTAAGTATGGCTAAGGCCGAATATGCTACCGCTTTTGGTATTGCAACAGTTCTTCTTGTGATCGTACTTGTGATCAACTGGCTGACTAAGGTTCTTTCCAGAAAGCTGGATGTAACCAGAGCTGAATAAAGCAGGAAAAAGAAAGATAAGGGTATCATAATGAACGAAAACCAGAATAAAATTATCACCGAAAACTTAAATCTCTATTATGGAGAGAATCATGCGCTGAAAGACATCAACATGAAGATCCGGGAAGGGGCTATTACGGCATTCGTCGGACCCTCCGGGTGTGGAAAATCCACCTTTCTGAAAACACTGAACAGGATGAACGATCTGGTAGATTGTGTCAGGATAGAGGGAAAGGTTTACCTGGACGGCGAGGATATTTATGATCCAAAGGTAGATACCACGCTGCTTCGGAAAAAGATGGGAATGGTGTTTCAGCAGCCCAATCCATTTCCTATGAGCATTTATGACAATATTGCTTATGGACCAAAGATCCACGGGATCAAAAATAAAGCCGCGCTGGATGAGATCGTAGAGAGATCACTCAGAGGTGCTGCTATCTTTGATGAGGTAAAAGACCGTCTGAAAAAGTCTGCGCTTGGTCTTTCGGGCGGACAGCAGCAGAGACTTTGTATTGCAAGGGCACTGGCAGTAGAACCGGAGATCCTTTTGATGGATGAGCCGACCTCGGCACTGGATCCGATCTCAACTCTTAAGGTTGAGGAGCTGATGGAAGAGCTGAAGAAGGATTATACAGTCGTGGTCGTTACCCATAACATGCAGCAGGCAGCCCGGGTTTCTGACTATACCGCATTTTTCCTGGTGGGAGAAGTGATCGAATTTGATACAACAGATAACATCTTTTCAAGACCCGGGGATAAGAGGACTGAGGATTATATTACCGGACGGTTTGGCTGATATACCAGGAGAGACAGAAGGAGAATAACATGTCACCCAGAACAACATTTATCAATGAATTAAACCAGTTAAAGGAAAATGTAGCTGATATGGCGACCAGAGTTGAGAAAAACTATGAAACTCTGTTCGAGGCCTATGAAAAAAAGGAAAAGGCTGCCATAGAAAAAATCGTGGCAGTGGATAAGGATATCAACAGAAGGCAGAGAGAAATTGAATCAGAATGTCTGTTCCTGATCACGAAGCAGCAGCCGATTGTCAGTGACCTGCGGGCAGTTACAGCAAGCCTGAAGGTGGTTACCGATATTGAGAGAGTAGGAGATCATGTGGCAGATATTGCAGAGCTGCTCATCCGGATGGATATGAAGGAGCTGTCAGCGTATTCTGTCCACTTAAATCCGATGATCGGGGAAACGAGAGATATGCTTCGGATGGCGGTGGATGCTTTTACCGGCAGAAATAAAGAGGAAGCGCAGGAAGTCATTCAGAAAGATGATGTTGTAGACGAGCTTTTTAATGCTGTTAAGAATGATGTCATCGAGTCACTGAAAAAGGAAACCAGGGATGCAGATGAGAGCGTTGACATTTTGATGATAGCCAAATATCTGGAAAAGATCGGAGATCATGCCGTTAATATCTGTGAATGGGAGATCTTCAAGGAGACTGGAAATATCAGTGATATGAGGCTTTTGTAAGAAAGATAAGTCCAGGAAAAACGGCAGAATGAAAATTTTTATATCCAAATGGGAATAAATAGTGTAGAATGGGAATCAAAGCGAGATTTCTACGTATGACCCGGAGGGATAACATGGATATTTTTTCGTTACTGTCGATGATCGGAGGCCTGGCTCTGTTCCTGTATGGAATGGAGGTTCTTGGTGATGGACTGAAGAAGGCGTCCGGTGGTAAACTGGAGCACATTCTTGAGAAGCTGACGAGCAACAAGCTGATGGCTGTGCTTCTGGGCGCAGGTGTGACTGCAGTGATCCAGTCATCTTCTGCAACAACTGTCATGGTAGTCGGATTTGTCAATTCCGGTATTATGAAACTCTCACAGGCTGTGGGAGTTATTCTTGGTGCCAACGTAGGAACAACAGTAACAGCCTGGATCCTGAGCCTTACAGATGTAAACGGATCCGGATTTTTCCTGCAGCTTCTGAAGCCTACTTCCTTTTCGCCGATCCTGGCAATTATTGGTGTATGTCTGATCAGCATGGGCAAGAAGGAAAGACAGAAAAATATTGGTACGATCCTGATCGGGTTTGCGGTACTGATGTTTGGTATGGACACGATGTCTACGGCTGTTGAGCCTCTGGCAGAGCAGCCGGAATTTTCACATATTCTGCTTATGTTTTCCAATCCGGTACTGGGTATGCTGGTGGGTCTGATTCTGACAGCAGTTATCCAGTCTTCATCCGCATCTATTGGTATCCTGCAGGCGCTGTGTGCAACGGGCGTAGTAAGTTATGCTACGGCGATCCCCATTATCATGGGACAGAATGTAGGAACCTGTGTGACAGCACTGATCTCCAGTGCGGGTGCCAGCAAGAATGCCAAGCGGGCAGCCCTGATCCATCTGTACTACAATATCATAAAGACAGTAGCATTTATGGCTGTTTTTTATGCACTGAATGCTTTTATCCACTTTGCGTTTCTGGAAGAGGCAGCGAGCGCCCTTGGTGTTGCTGTGATCCATACTGCATTCAATGTGGCAGCAGTCATTATTATTTTCCCGGTTTCCTGGATCCTTGAAAAGCTGGCTTATCTGACGATTCCAGAAACGGAAGAGGAGAGAGAGAAGGAAGCCGAAAAATCCAGAAAAGAAATCCAGCTCTTGGATACCCGCTTCCTGTCAACACCCGGCTTTGCGCTTGAGCAGTGCAAGAATGTGGCTGTGGACATGGCAGATTATTCCAGGGAAGCACTGTTCCTGGCAATCCAGATGCTGGACAAGTTTGATAAAGCCTCCGCAGACAGAGTGGTGGAGCTTGAAAATATCGTAGATCATTATGAAGATGAGATCGGTGCTTATCTTGTCAAGCTGTCAAGCCGTCACCTGACTGAAAAAGACAGTCAGCATTTATCCGTACTGCTTCACAGTATTGGTGATTTTGAACGTATTTCGGATCATGCGATCAATATCATGGAAGCAGCGAAGGAAATGCATGCCAAGGAACTGGATTTTTCCAGGAAAGCAAGAGAGGAACTGGATATTTATACCGGTGCGATCAAGGATATCATCAACACCTCTGTTCTGGTGTTCCAGGAGGAAGATCTGAAGCTGGCTGCCATGATCGAGCCAATGGAAGAAGTGATCGATTATCTCAGTGTAGAAGTAAAGAAAAGACATATGAAACGTCTCCGCAAGGGGAAATGTACGATTGAAATGGGATTTATCCTTTCAGATATTGTAACTAATTATGAAAGGGTATCAGATCACTGCTCTAATATTGCATTGTCCCTGTTACAGCTCAATGAGGAAAACTTTGAAGCACATGAATATCAGGAGGCAATTTCCAGTAAGGATAATGTTGCCTTCACGACAGAGGTAAAGCATTTGAAGGAACGTTATCAGCTGCCATAGAAAGGCGGGACTGTTATGGCATTTGTATATATTGTTGAGGATGATAAGAATATCAGGGAGATCGAGGTGATCGCCCTGAAAAATTCCGGATATGAAGTACAGGAGTTTGAAACTGCAGGAGAATTTCGAAAGGCATTTGAAGAAAGGCAGCCGGATCTGCTGCTCCTTGATCTGATGCTTCCGGATGCAGATGGTCTTGATATTGTCAGGGAACTGCGTCAGGATAAAAGGGGAAGAGAGCTTCCCATTATCTTGGTGACAGCCAGAACGACAGAAATCGACAAGGTAAAGGGACTGGATATCGGTGCGGATGATTACCTGACAAAGCCTTTTGGGATTATGGAGCTGATCTCAAGGGTGAAGGCTCTTCTGAGAAGGACAAGCAGAGAGCAGAACAGCAGAGTGCTTGAAATAGGAACAGTCCGTATGGACGATGAAAAGCACAAGGTTACAGCGGCAGGGGCAGACTGCGAGCTTACCTTTAAGGAATATGAGCTTTTGAAACTCCTTATGACGAATGCGGGTATTGTGACATCCCGTGAGGAGATCCTGGAAAAGGTATGGGGTACTAATTTTGAGGGAGAATCAAGAACCCTTGATATGCATATCAAAACACTGAGGCAGAAGCTTGGAGAGACCGGAAGTCTGATCAAGACAGTGCGGAACGTTGGCTATATTTTCAGTGCATAAAGGAATATACCTATGAAGAGAAAAATATATAACAGACTATTTGCAACAGCTACTCTGGCAATTGTGGTTACCCTTTTGCTTACGGTAGCTGTTTATTATAATCTGCTGAAAAAGCAGGTGCTGGAGGATAGCAGACACTATGCACAGATGGCAGCAGGACTGCTGGAGGGCACTGAGGATATTGAGAAGTCACTTGCACCTCTGACAGGAGAAAATGGTGCACAGGATATCCGTATTACTGTGATAGACCATGAAGGAGATGTGCTGTACGATTCCCAGGTGCGTGCGGACGGTCTTTCGAATCATAAGAGCAGGCCGGAAGTACAGGAAGCTCTTACAGATGGAAGTGGCTTTGAGATCCGAAGATCTGCCACACTGGATGAAAATACCTACTATTATGCCATGCTTCTGAAGGATGGGATTGTCCTGCGGGTTGCCAGGGAAGCTGACAGTATTTACAAGGTAATGGAATATGCAGTGCCGTATCTTCTACTGATCGTAGCAGCGCTGCTGGTTGTATGTGGGATAGTTTCGTATTACTTGGCAGAAGGGATCATCCGTCCTATACGGCAGATCGCAGAGAGCGGCGGGGAGACAGGAGAGGTTTCTTCTTATGAAGAAATGAAGCCCTTCATTGAGGCTATTCAGAGACAGCAGGATGACGTGCTGGAAAATGCAAGGCTCAGGCAGGAATTTACAGCCAATGTTTCCCATGAACTGAAGACACCACTGACAGCGATCTCCGGTTATGCAGAGCTTGTGGAAAACGGCATGGTCGCAGAAGAGGGGGAGGTGCGTCGGTTTTGTGGTGAGATCCACAAAAATGCAGGAAGACTCCTGGTACTGATCAATGACGTGATACGTCTGTCAGAGCTGGATGATTCAGAAAATCAGGAGACTATGGAACCTGTCAATCTTTATGAATGTGCAAAAAACTGTGTTGATATGCTGCAGCTGAATGCAGAGAAGCATGGTGTTACCCTTACGGTGAGTGGCGTGAATGTAGTGATATCAGCTAATCATCAGATGGTGGATGAGGTGCTTTACAACCTGTGTGATAATGCAATCAGGTACAATAAGGAAAAGGGAAGCGTCAGTGTGATCGTGGAAGACCGCCTGGATCTGGCAGTACTGACGGTGAAGGATACCGGTATTGGTATTCCGAGGGAACATCAGGAACGGATCTTCGAGCGTTTTTACCGGGTGGATAAAAGTAGAAGCAAATCCACAGGGGGAACGGGTCTTGGACTTGCAATCGTCAAGCATATTCTGTTAAAATTAAATGCGGAAATTGCACTAAAGAGTGAGCCGGGAGAAGGGACAGAGATCACAGTAACATTTCCTGCGATCAGGGAGGCCAGGTTCCGGCAGACGTCATAGAATAACAGGAGGCAATGAATATGGAGAAACCGGCAATCTGCGGAGGGGAACCTGTCCGCAGTACAAAAATATTTTATGGACACCAGTTTATTGATGAGGATGATATCCAGGCAGTTGTAGATGTGCTGAAAAGTGATTATCTGACCTGTGGTCCCAAGATCGGGGAACTGGAAGAAAAGCTGTGTGAAGTAACGGGGGCAAAATATGCAGTTGTATGCAGCAATGGGACAGCGGCACTTCATATTGCCTGTCTGGCAGCCGGAGTTATGCCGGGAGATGAAGTGATCACTACACCGATTACCTTTGCCGCCTCTGCAAACTGTGCACTGTACTGCGGGGCAAAGCCTGTCTTTGCAGATATCAATGAAAATACCTATAACATAGATCCGGCACATGTGGAGAAGCTGACAACAGAGAGAACAAAGGCCGTAGTAGCAGTTGACTTTACAGGTCAGTCAGTGGAACTGGACAGATTGCTTGCCCACTGCAGAGAACATAATCTGGTACTTATCGAGGATGGCGCCCATGTGATCGGCACCAGCTATAAGGGCAGGATGAACGGATCCATTGCTGACATGACGACCATGAGCTTTCATCCGGTAAAGACTGTAACAGGAGGCGAAGGCGGTGCAGTCCTTACCAACAGTAAAGAATATTATGAGAAGCTTTTATTATATCGTGCCCATGGCATTACCAGAGATCCGAAGCTCATGGAGCATGAGCCGGATGGCCCCTGGTATTACGAACAGATCGCACTTGGGATGAACTATCGCATGACGGATATGCAGGCGGCGCTGATCATCAGCCAGCTCAATAAGCTTCCGAGATTCATGGAGAGAAGAAAGGCAATTGTGAAGGCTTATAATGAGGCTTTTTCCAGGCTGCCGCAGCTTTTTGTACAGCAGGAGATTCCGGAATCTGATACCACAAGGCATCTGTATATCCTGCGGATCCGCCCAGAGAAGCTGACGATTGACAGAAAGCAGTTTTTTGAGGCCCTGGCAGCAGAAAATATCTGTTGTAATGTGCATTATATTCCTACCTATTATTTCCCTTACTATGAAAAGCTTGGCTACAAAAGGGGACTTTGCCCAAAAGCAGAGAAGCTCTATGCAGAAGAGATCAGCCTTCCTCTTTACTATGCCATGACTGATCAGGATGTAGAGGATGTGATCCGGGCAGTTACCAGAATTGCAGAGTATTTTAAGGCTTAAGAAGCTGTAAGAGACACGAAAAGGCAGACAGTATAAGGGCGGAGACAAGAGGATATGTTACTCAGTGTGATTGTACCGGTATATAATATGGCAGAGGGCGATAAGCTTTCCTTCTGTATGAACAGTCTGGTGAACCAGACCATAGAGGACTATGAGATCATAGCAGTAGATGACTGTTCGACGGACAGATCATTGGAGATCCTTAGAAGCTATGAAAGAAAATATCCAGAGAAGGTGAAGGTGATCGCCTCACCGGAAAACCGAAGACAGGGCGGAGCCAAGAACCTGGGGCTTGCGAAAGCGCAGGGCGAATGGATCGGATTTATCGACAGCGATGACTGGGTCTGTGATGATTATTATGAGAAGCTGCTGAAGAAGGCAGAAGAAACCGGTGCGGATATGGTTGGGTGTGATTATCATCTGACCGGAGAGCACAGCATGCAGATCGGCCAGATCGTACACAATAACAAGCCTTCACAGGCGGGGATCCTGAATGAGGAAAAATACCGATCCCTGATTCTGGACAGCGGCAGTCTTGTGGTGAAGATTTACAGGAGGCATATCATCCTGGATTATCCCAACCGTTTTCCCGAGCATATTTTCTATGAGGATAACGCCATCAGTAATTCCTGGATGCTGAGAGCGAAGCATTTTGAATATATCCAGGAGCCCATGTATTACTATTATCAGCATGACAGCTCTACGGTGCATACGATTACAAAAAGCCGGTGCGAGGACCGCATGGAAGCAGCAAGAGTGATGGTCAGGGAGGCCAGGGAATTTGACTATCTGGAACAGTATTATCCGGAGATCGAAAGCAGCTTTACCACCCTGTTTTATGTAAATACCCTGTTTTCCTATATGGCTGGTGTGAAGAAAAAGGAATATGGATTTGTGAAAGCACTTTACAGGGAGATGAAAGAGACGTTTCCCGGGTTTATGGAAAATAAATATTATGGGGAGAGAGTTCATGCAGAGGAAAGAAAGCTGATCCGTCTGCAGAGCAGATCCACCCTGTTGTTTATGCTGTATTACAGGCTGCTGTGGACCTACAGGAATCTGAGAAAGCGGTTGTAGATATGCTGTAAATGGGGTATACTTAAAAGGTATTTTTCCAAAAGAAAGGAAGGGCTTTCAAATGAAGAGAATCGGTATGTTAACGAGCGGCGGTGACTGTCAGGCACTGAACGCAGCAATGAGGGGTGTGGTAAAGTGCCTCGTAAACAGTAATGAAGATGTGGAAATTTATGGCTTCCTGGATGGCTATAAGGGACTGATCTATGGGAACTTCCGTATGCTTGCCGGACATGATTTTTCCGGTATCCTTACTAAGGGAGGAACGATTCTCGGCAGCTCAAGAGTTCCGTTCAAGACCATCAGGGAGCCTGATGAGAACGGTGTTGACAAGGTAGAAGCCATGAAGCAGAATTACTATAAGCTGCGTCTTGACTGTCTGGTTATCCTTGGAGGAAACGGCACCCATAAGACAGCGAACCTTCTTAGGGAAGAGGGACTCAATGTGATCACACTTCCGAAGACGATCGACAATGACCTTTGGGGAACAGATATGACCTTTGGCTTCCAGAGTGCTGTCAATATTGCCACAGAAGCTATTGACTGTATCCATACGACAGCATCTTCCCATGGGCGGACCTTTATTGTGGAGGTTATGGGACACAAGGTAGGGTTCCTGACATTGAATGCCGGTATGGCGGGCGGCGCAGATATTATCCTGATCCCGGAGATTCCCTATGATATTAACAGGGTTATAGAAGCAATCGAAAAGAGAAACCAGGATGGCAGCCGTTTTACGATTCTGGCAGTGGCTGAGGGAGCCATTTCCAAGGAGGATGCGAAGCTGTCCAAAAAAGAATACAAAGAAAAAATGAAGAGTTATAAATATCCTTCCGTTTCCTATGAGCTGGCAGATGAGATCCAGAAGAGGACAGGTGGAGAGGTACGTGTGACAGTACCAGGACATACCCAGAGAGGCGGAAGTCCCTGCCCTTATGACAGAGTATTTGCGAGCCGTCTCGGTGCAGAAGCAGGAGAACTGATCCTGAAGGGTGAGTACGGATTTATGGTTGGATATAAGAACAGAGAAATTGTGAAGGTTCCGCTTGCTGATGTGGCAGGAAAGCTGAAAATGGTTTCTCCGGATTCTGATATTGTCAAGGAGGCCAAGCTTCTTGGTATCAGCTTCGGAGATTAAGAGAAGGAACGCTTCCGGAAGGAAATATCAGAATGTCATATACAGCTCTTTACAGAAAATTTCGTCCCACAGTATTTGAAGATGTAAAGGGACAGGAGCATATAGTAACGACCCTGAAAAACCAGATCAGGGCTGACAGGATCGGTCATGCCTACCTGTTCTGCGGAACAAGAGGAACAGGTAAGACCACTATTGCCAAGATCTTTGCCAAGGCGGTGAACTGTGAGCACCCGGTGGATGGAAGTCCATGCGGAGAATGTGAGACCTGTAAGGCCATTGCCGCGGGAGCATCCATGAATGTGATCGAGATTGATGCTGCATCCAATAATGGTGTGGACAATATCAGGGAGATCGTGGAAGAGGTTGCCTATTCTCCAGCGGCAGGAAAATATAAGGTTTATATCATAGACGAGGTTCATATGCTTTCCATAGGAGCGTTTAATGCTCTTCTGAAAACACTGGAGGAACCACCGTCTTATGTTATTTTTATTCTGGCTACGACAGAGGTACATAAGATACCGATCACGATCCTTTCAAGGTGCCAGCGGTATGATTTCAGAAGGATCACGATCGATACGATCGCGGACAGGATACGGGAACTGACAGGGATTGAGAAGGTTCCCATAGAGGACAAGGCGATCCGCTATATCGCCAAGACAGCGGACGGCTCCATGCGGGATGCCCTAAGCCTTCTTGACCAGTGTATTGCCTTTCATTTCGGACAGGAACTGACGTATGATAAGGTGCTGGATGTCCTTGGAGCTGTGGACACGGAGGTGTTCAGCAGGCTGCTCCGTGCTGTCCTTGAGGAGGATGTAAGCAGGACACTTGCCATCCTGGAGGAGATGGTGGTACAGGGAAGGGAACTGACCCAGTTTGTAACCGATTTTACCTGGTATCTGAGAAACCTGCTGCTTCTTAAAACAGCAGATGGGATCGAAGATATCATAGATATGTCAACAGATAATCTGAACCATCTGAAAGAGGAAGCAGAGCTTACTGACTATGACAGGATCATGCGGTATATCCGTGTGCTTTCCGATCTTTCAGGACAGATCCGGTATGCAGCACAGAAGCGTGTACTGATCGAGATTGCACTGATCAAGCTGTGCAGACCCCAGATGGAAGTGGATACATCATCTTTGTCAGAGAGGATCCGGGATCTGGAGGAAAAGCTGGAAAAGGGTATTGTACAGACGATCCCGGCGAAAGGCGGCAGCAGCCCACAGCAGAGTACGGCTCAGCCAGAGCCGCAGGCACCCCTTCCAGAAGCAGTCCCGGAGGATATCAGGATGGTGGCAGGTAAATGGTCTGTGGCTATTTCAGAACTGCCAAATCCTATGAAAACCTACCTGAAAGGGGCATATCCCAGCCTCTCGGAGGATGGGAAGCTTATGGTTGTTCTCGGTGACGGACTTCCGTTTGATTATTTCAGGCAGGAAGGTCACAAGGAAGAGCTGGAGAAGCACCTTTCCGGTTATGCAGGTAAGGCTGTGGAGGTTGTTATTAAAAATGCACAGGCTGGCAGAAATCCGGAGGCTGTATTCCCGAATCTGACCAGACTGATCTCTGATAATATTCAGATCGAGATTGAAGAAGAGGAAGAACCGGAGGAGGATCCTCTGGAAGAAGAATTTTAAAAAGAAAAGTTTTATGTTGAGAAAGGAAAATAAATTATGGCAAAACGTGGAGGATTTCCCGGTGGTGGAATGCCCGGAAATATGAACAATCTGATGAAGCAGGCGCAGAGAATGCAGCGTCAGATGGAAGAAAACCAGAAAGCAATGGAGACAAAGGAATTTACAGCCAAGGCCGGTGGCGGAGCTGTTGAAGTGACAGTGACCGGGAAGAAAGAGATCACAAAGGTCAAGCTGTCTGAAGAAGTAGTGGATCCGGATGATATTGAGATGCTGGAGGATCTTGTTATGGCAGCAACGAATGAAGCACTCCGTATGGCAGATGAAGCAAATGCAGAGCTGATGAACAAGATGACAGGAGGACTCAGCCTCGGAGGAGGACTTCCGTTCTAATGGATCTTTATAGCGGATATATTAACAAATTAATCGATGAGCTGGCAGCTCTTCCGGGAATCGGAAACAAGTCTGCACAGCGTCTGGCATTTCATCTGATCAATATGCCAAAGGACAAGGTGGCCAGACTGTCAAAGACGATCCTGGATGCCAAGGAGCATGTCCGCTATTGCAAGGAATGTTATACTCTGACGGATGATGAGCTCTGCCCAATCTGCAGAAATGAAAAAAGAGATCACAGCACGATCATGGTGGTAGAAAATACCAGGGATCTTGCTGCCTATGAGAAAACAGGTAAATATGAAGGGGTATATCATGTGCTCCATGGGGCAATATCTCCCATGCTCGGGATCGGACCGTCAGATATCAAACTGAAGGAACTGATCGAGAGACTGAAAGGAGATGTGCAGGAAGTGATCATTGCCACCAACTCAAGTCTGGAGGGCGAGACTACAGCCATGTATATCGGGAAGCTCATTAAGCCTACAGGAATTAAAGTGACAAGGATTGCCAGCGGTGTGCCGGTAGGGGGTGACCTTGAATATATTGATGAAGTTACCCTGCTGCGGGCACTGGAGGGAAGAACAGAACTATAACAGGAGAGGAGTTATCAGAAAATGGCAGTAAGAACAGAAGCATTTGGCAAAATGAAAGACGGCCGGGAGATCACAAGATTTTTTATCAGCAATGGAAAGGGCATGGAGGCAGGTGTCATTAATTATGGTGCGATTCTCGTAGACCTTTTGGTTCCGGATAAGAATGGACAGACTGCAGATGTGGTTCTTGGTTATGATACACTTGAGCCTTATTTTGAAAACGGAAGCTGTTTTGGTGCGACCATCGGACCAAATGCCAACAGAATTGCGAATGCCAGCTTTGTGCTGGAGGGAAAGAAATATGAGCTTGCAAGGAATGATGGGGAAAATAATCTTCACAGTGATGCAGAGCTTGGTTATCACAAGAGGATATGGGATGCACAGATTGAAGGAAATGGTGTGAAATTTACACTGGAGGATGCAGACGGTTCCATGGGATTTCCAGGAAACAAGAGGGTTTCAGTTACCTATACTGTAACCGAAGAAAATGAACTTCAGATCCATTATCACGGGGAAAGTGACAGAAATACGATCCTGAATATGACAAATCATTCTTACTTTAACCTTGCAGGACATGATGCGGGTAGAATTGAAGGACATAGGCTGTTACTTCATGCAGCAAATTATACACCGGTACTGCCGGGTGCGATCCCTACAGGAGAGATTGCTTCTGTAAAAGGGACACCATTTGATTTTACGACAGAGAAGGAGATCGGAAGGGACATTAATGAAGACTGTGAACAGTTAAAGCTATGCAAGGGCTTTGACCATAATTTTGTAATAGATGGTGACTATGGCACCTTACGGGAGGCCGCAAGAGTGACAGAGGAAACCTCTGGCAGGGTCATGACAGTACTGACTGATCTGCCCGGTGTGCAGTTCTATGCAGGAAACTGTATTAGCAGAACGACAGGAAAGAATGGGGCAGTGTATGAAGAAAGAAGCGGACTTGCGCTTGAAACCCAGTATTATCCGGACACTGCCAATGAACCGGGATTTCCGTCTGCAGTATTTGGACCTGACAGGGCATATGATACAGTAACTATTTATCGTTTTGCCTGAAAGTCGAACAATAAAGAAAAAGCCGGACAGGCTATGACAGAAAGCGCATAGATTTTCCGATATGATGAAGAAAAATAGATATCATGGAGGGACTATGCGCTTACCTTGGATAGTAAGGCAGATCGGAAATGCTTCCGGAAAGGATCGGATCTATATAGAAGATTATGCCTGTTCTTTTTTGGAAAACTGCAGAAAAGAGGAATCTCTGCTTCCTGTCAGAGCTGCACTGTATGGATATGCATTGCAGAAAGAAGAAAGCCATATCTATCTGATTTATGGTGTTTCCCATATTGCGGCAGAGCTTCAGCAGGGGATGAGCCAGGAGCAGATCCAGGAAATGTTCTTTTCAGAATATGAGCTGATCGGCTACGTGAACCTGTATGCCGGTCAGACACTGTTTGAAAATCCGGCTTCTCAGGATTCTTCCGGTAAAGCGGGATTTTTTATCTTTTATGAGAACAATGAAGCCATGCAGGATTATATGATATTCTGCAATAAAAGAAAACAGAGAATGCCGGGGAACCACAGATCAGGCATTAAAGAGGATAAACACCTGGGGGTGAAAGGTGAAAGCAGCAGGAGACAGGGGAAGTGGACTGGCTTTATTTCGATTTTTCTTCTGGCAGTTCTCATTCTGCTGACGGCAACAGCCTCTCTTGCGATTGGGGATTATGCTGCCATGCGGGAATTTGCGCTTATGGCGGCAAAGGCATTGCAGGGAGCCGGTTAACAGGATATCTGGAGAAAAATATGTCAAACATTCGGGACTATTTAAAAGAAAGAGAAAAACGTCAACAGACCGAAAAGACCACTGGTTACAGAGAAAAGATCAGGGGACATAAGCTGGCTATATTTTACAGGGCAGCGCTTGGAGTTATTTTGGTTGCAGCTGTGCTGTTCTTTTTTATATTTCAGTGGAAGAATAAAGTCTTCACAGAAAGCGTGATCACAGGTTCTACGCCGGTGACGATTGTCCAGGGAGCCAGCGTAAGGGCACTTGGGACACGGGTGCTGTTATACAGTAAGGACGGTGTCAGTTCGCTGGATGAAAAAGGAAATGTGCTCTGGAACCAGACCTTTGAAATGCAGAATCCCATGACCACAATCTGTGGAAATGTAGCGGCGATCGGTGATTATAATGGCAGAACAATTTATGTGGTAAGTGGGGACAAGCAGCTTGGAACTGTGAACACTAATCTGCCGATCCGGAAGATCTGTGTGTCGGAGAATGGAGTAGTGGCAGCGGTTCTGGATGATTCTGACGTGACAAGGATCCTTCTTTATAATGGAAATGAAAATACGGATACTTCTATTGTAGATATCAAGGCTACTATGGATAAGAGCGGATATCCTCTAAGTATCTCTCTTTCACCAAATGGGAAACTTCTTGCCATCTCCTATCTCCATGTTGACAGCGGTGAAATGAAATCAACAGTTGCTTTCTTTAATTTTGGTGAAGTGGGAAAAAATGAAAGTGATAATTATGTGAGCGGTTTTGATTATGTTGATACGGTAGTGCCTTATGTACAGTTCATGAGCAGCAGCAATGCATTTGCTGTTTCAGATGATAGAATTGTATTCTTTTCCGGAAGTGAAAAGCCGAATACTACGGCTGTAGCATTGCTGGATGAAGAGGTACAGGGAATTTATTACAATGAAAGCTATGTAGGACTGGTATACAGAGATCAGAGCGGAGAAGCTGCCTACCGGCTGGATGTTTATAATACAGGTGGTGACAAGATCCATTCCCTGCTGATCGATATGGACTATTCAGATATTGTATTTTCCAAAGACCAGATCATCATTTATAATGATATGGACTGCCGTATCTGTAATATCAGTGGAGTGGACCGGTTTACCGGTACTTTTGAAAAACCGGTAAGCCTGCTGATACCTACCTCTTCTGCCTACAAGTATACGGCAGTGACCAGCGGCTCGGTAGATACGATGGAATTAAAATAGAAAAGGACGAAGGAGAGGATGTATTATTTTTCACTGGTGATAGTTGCCCTGATCTTTATCTGGCGGATTGCTGCAGGAGTCAAAAAGGGAATGGTAAAGGAACTGATCTCACTGATCGCCATGGTTGCAGCGGGTTTCTGTGTGATCCTGATCATGGGAGCGCTGAACAGTTATTTTGACCAGAAGATTGGTCAGGTGGTGCAGTTCGTCTGTGTCCTGTTTGCAGTCTGCCTGGTATACCGGCTTATGAACGTACTGTTTACCTCACTGAAGCTGATCTCGGGTCTGCCGGTGATCCGTTGGCTTGACAAGCTGCTTGGGATGGTACTCGGGGTGGTGGAGGCAGGACTGATCACGGCTTTTCTGGTGCGGGTCGTAAAGGAGCTTGGTCTGACATTCTTATCTGTATAATAGGATAAAAAAGATCAATCTGAAAAGTTAACAAAAAACAGTTGACATTTCAGAAAAAGGGACTAAAATAATCCATAGTTTTAGAAATGAAATGCAGAGAGCAGGACAGGATGCTTTCCGGGAAGCATGGACAGAGAGCCGGCGGTTGGTGCGAGACGGTGTGTGAAGGAAGAGCATTATCCCCTGAGAGCAGTTCGGGTGAAGCAGCCAGTAATCCGAAACGGAGATCCACCGTTACAGGGATACGTATTCAGCAGCAGTGCGGATATGATAAGAGAGGTCAATTTTATTGGCAATTGAAGTGGTACCGCGGAGAACAGTTCTTCGTCTTCTGAGTGAATCAGGAGACGGAGTTTTTTTGTTGTTAAGAAACGGTAAAGATTTCCTGAAGATCAACGTGCTTTTGATGTCAGACACCGGGCTTTGGTTTATGACCAAATACGGGTGTTGAACATATATATTTATATTCAATCAAAGAGGAGATAGTATTATGAACACACTGGTTATTGTACTGGTTGCAGGCGTATGCCTGGCTGCAGGTTATCTTTTCTATGGAAGATGGCTTGCAAAGACATGGGGGATCGATCCCAATGCCAAAACTCCTGCCGTAACAAAGGAAGACGGACAGGACTATGTACCCACAAATGGCTGGACAGTATTTGCCCATCAGTTTTCATCCATTGCCGGAGCTGGCCCTGTTACAGGTGCTATTCAGGCAGCTGTATTTGGGTGGGTTCCTGTGTTTCTCTGGATCGTCCTTGGTGGTATTTTCTTTGGTGCAGTCACCGATTTTGGTGCGCTGTATGCAAGTGTCAAGAACGAAGGAAAATCCATGGGACTTCTGATCGAACAGTATATCGGAAAAACAGGACGTAAGCTGTTCCTTCTGTTCTGCTGGTTATTCACCCTGATCGTTATTGCTGCATTTGCTGACATGGTTGCGGGTACCTTTAATGCCTATACCGTAGTGGATGGTGTATCACAGCTTTCTGACGCTGCGAAGACCAATGGAGCGGCCGGAAGCATTTCTCTGCTGTTTATTGTATTTGCAGTTGTATTTGGTCTGATCCAGAAGAAGTTCAAGCTGACAGGCTGGAAGCAGGTTGTAGTCGGACTTATATGTACAGTGGCAGCTTTTGCAATTGGTATGGCATGCCCGATCACAGCAACCAAGGACACATGGAGTTATCTTACATTTGCCTATATCTTTCTTGCAGCAGTGCTTCCGATGTGGCTTTTGATGCAGCCAAGGGATTATATGACAACCTTTATGTTTGCAGGAATGATCCTTGGAGCAGTTATCGGTCTGCTGGTTGCACATCCTAAAATGAATCTGCCAGCATTTACCGGATTTCATAATGATACACTGGGAGATCTGTTTCCGATCCTGTTTGTAACTGTTGCCTGTGGTGCAGTTTCCGGATTCCATAGTCTGGTTTCTTCGGGAACCTCTTCCAAGACTATTTCCAATGAAAAGGATATGCTGAAGGTTGGCTATGGTGCTATGATACTGGAAAGTCTGCTGGCAATTCTTGCTCTCTGTGTAGCAGGCGCAGCTGCAGCTGCCGATGGTACTGCAGCAAGTGGAACACCGTTCCAGATTTTTTCATCAGGTGTGGCTGGATTTTTTGAAATGTTTGGTATTCCTGTATATGCTGCACAGTGCTTTATGACAATGTGCGTATCCGCACTGGCACTGACAAGCCTTGATTCTGTAGCAAGAATCGGACGTATGTCATTCCAGGAACTGTTCAGTGTAGATGATATGGAGCATGCGGAAGGCTGGAGAAAGGTTTTTTGCAATAAGTATTTTGCAACAGTATTGACACTTGCCTGTGGGTTTATCCTGACCAAGATCGGATATGCCAACATCTGGCCACTGTTTGGAAGCGCAAACCAGTTACTGAGTGCATTGGTACTGATCACACTCTGCGTATTCCTGAAGGTAACCGGAAGAAAGAACAGAACTCTGTTCCCTCCACTGATCATCATGCTCTGTGTAACCTTTACTGCGTTGGTTGAACGTACAATAGGTCTTGTAAAGGCATACAGTGCAGGAAGTGCAGTATTCCTGGTAGAGGGTCTGCAGCTGATCATAGCGATCCTGCTGATGATACTTGGTGTTACGATTGTGGTACATTCAGGAAAAGAGCTTGTTAAGAAGAAAGCAGAGAACTGATAAGAAGATGGGAAGGAGCTATGTTAGTTTTATATGGCAAATAATATTGTAAAAATCGGTATGATCCAGATGAATGTTCTGTTTTCGGAACCAGATAAAAACATTCAGCATGCATCGGAGCTTGTAAAAAGCGCAAAAGCAAAAGGTGCACAGATCTGCGTTCTTCCTGAATGCATGGATCTTGGGTGGGGAAACCCTGAAGCAAGTTCACTTGCTGAACCAGTTCCGGGAAAAGTCAGTGATGCTTATCAAAAAATTGCTGCTGAGAATAAGGTATTTCTTGTTGCAGGACTTACAGAAAGAGAACAGGAAAAAATTTACAATACAGCACTTCTTATTTCAGATGGGGGAGAGATCCTTTATAAGCACCGTAAGATAAATGTATTGACCGGAGTGGAGGATGTCTATGCGATTGGAGACAGGATTGGCGTTACAGAAACTCCCCTCGGCAAGATTGGGATTGATATCTGCGCTGATAATTCATTAAACAGTCTTTCTATTGCTATTAATCTTGGCAGGATGTGTGCAGATATGATCTTGTCCCCATGTGCATGGGCTGTAAAATCGGATTATAATATTGAAACAGAACCGTATGGTAAGGAATGGCATATTCCATATGGAAAGATTTCCAAAATGTTTGGGATACCCGTTATTGGTGTAAGCAATGTCGGACAGGTGTCAAAGGGTTCCTGGTCAGGGTGGAAAGCGATCGGTAATTCAATAGCCTACGATAGTGACGGATCTTTGATCACAGTCCTTCCATATGGGGAATCAGAAGAATGTGTCCAGGTTATCGATGTGCATTTAACAGATAAGAAAGTGACTGGCACAGCACTTTCAGAAAAAATAGAGAATGAAGTTTGCCTTTGAGTAATTTAAAACGCTGGTAGAGCTGGTGACCTCTGCGATTATTTATTCGCAGAAGCATCAGCTCTTTGCATTCAAGGGAGAAGAATTCATATTAAATACTGCTGGTGTTCACTTTTCTTGTCGGACACTATTAAAACCGCTATTAGAACGCTATCAAGACTGCAGAAAATTGGGGATTGACATTAAGTCCAGTGCAGTGTTATAATCAAATTCCACCGTCTGAAAGAGCTGGTAAGAGATCCGGCGTGACGGAAGGGAGGTTTTTCTGAGAAGAAAAACAAAAATAAAAAATCTCAAAAAGGTGTTGACACAGACAGAAACACATGATATTATATCAGAGTTGCGTCTGA
>NZ_JAXXXI010000053.1:0-115478 GCF_037359455.1 Suilimivivens sp. | reverse complement strand
GCGTAGCACGAAGCAATCCGTAGGTATCAAAGTCGGGGGCTTTTGACCCCGACATTATAATATAGAAGTAATAATTGCAAAAGGAGAACGCTATGAAATATGTTGGATATTATAATGGAGAAATAGGTCCCCTGGAAAAAATGAAGATTCCCATGCTGGATCGTGCCGTATACTTCGGTGACGGCTGCTATGATGCTACCACCTTTGCAAACAATCATATCTTTGCTGCAAAGGATCATCTGGACCGTTTCTACAACAGCTGCAAATTACTGGAAATTCCTTTTACCATGCCAAGAGAGGAACTGATTGCTGCCCTGCAGCAGTGTATCGATGCCAATGACAGTGATCACGGCATGCTCTACTGGCAGTGCTCCCGTGGAACTGCCCTCCGCGGCCACCAGTTCCCACCGGCTTCCGTAAAGCCAAACCTGATGATCTTCACAGTCCCCTGCGATCTGATCCCCTTTACCACTACCTTCCGTTTGATCTCCATGGAAGATACCAGATTCCTGCACTGCAATATCAAGACCCTGAACCTGATCCCCAGTGTGATCGCTTATCAGAGATGTATTGAAAAGGACTGCCAGGAAACCGTATTCCACCGTGGCGACCGTGTAACAGAATGTGCACACAGCAATATACTGATGATCAAGGATGGTGTGCTCTGCACTCCTCCAAGGGACAACCTGATCCTTCCCGGTATTACCCTGAAGCATCTGCTGATGCTGGCTGAGCAGAACGGCATTCCTACCAAAGAGGCTCCGTTCACCATGAAGGAGCTGGAAGAAGCCGACGAGATCATCGTCAGCAGCTCCGGCGGTCTGTGCATCCAGGCTGTTGAGCTTGACGGTAAGCCTGTTGGCGGCAGGGATCCAAAGACACTGAAAACTCTGCAGGATGCCTACGCTGCTTATTATGCAGCGGATACATCGTTATGATAAGCTGATCATCCATTTACGCTTTCTGAAAATAACAAGTGCTACAGCAAGCCTGAATATTTCCTCTGTGGTAAGCAATGCATATACACCAACAATGCCCCACCTAAACACATATGCAGCAAGCAGACACAGAGGAATTCCTATGCACCAAGTGCCAACAATATCAATCACCATGATGATTTTTGTATTGCCGCCGCTTCTTATGATGCCTCCGCTAAGTATCATATTTTCCACCTTGACCGGTGCATATAGGGCAAATACAATAAGCAGTATTTTCCCAAGTTCTTTTACGCTGTTATCCACACGATACAATCCGGTATAGACTCCTGCAAGTAAAAACAGCAATGAGGCTACCACAACCGAACCGGCTAAACCGGCATACATGATCTTCTTTGACTCAGCATAAGCCTCATCATATTCTTTCCTGCCAGGTTTGATGTGCCAAGATGTCCATATACAGCTGACTCCACATTTTGTCCAAGGCTCCACAGAAATTCACTGACCAGAATCAGCATGATCATAACCAGATAATCCCTGATTGTGATCTTCTTAAAACGCAGGGACAGCACCGGATTATCCCCATCTCTTCTATTACATACAACAAATCCAATAACAATGAATACAAGGTTAAACAGCTGTGAAATAAGCGTTGCAATCGCAGCTCCTTTGATCTCCATACGCGGAAATCCAAATTTACCGAATATCAGCAGATAGTTCAGCCCTGTGTTTACAGCAACTGCTCCAAAGCTTGCCAGAAATGGTATCGTGGCATGCTCCCTGCAGCGCAGCCATGCAGATAAAATATTACTGACTGCCATAGGAATATAGGAAAACGCTACAATTCGGAAATAGACTGCACCTGTATTTATAATACTCATATCCTCAGTATAAAGTCCAAGAATCTGCAATGGAAAGGCTCCTGCCGCCAAAAGAAACAATGCTGATATCATAATTCCGCAAATGAGGCTCACATCAAAGCTGCACCATGCCTCTTTTTTATCTTATGCCCCCATAAACTGTGCGATCAATATCCCGGCAACCGCACCTACCGCACCAATCACCACAGAAAAAATTAAAGAAAAATTACTTCCAAGCCCAACTGCCGATATATTAGTCTCTCCCAGCTGTCCGATCATGATCTGGTCAACAATTGAAAATGATGCCTGCAGCATACTTTGCAGTGTGACAGGAACTGCTATTTTACACAGTGATTTCATAAAATTTGACATTATAGTTTACCCGTACTTTCTCTTTTTATCAGCTCAACCGGCAATACGATCTCCGTTTCACAGTCAAAGCCATCGCGCATTGCCTCAAGACATTCAATTGCAGTTTTTGCCCTTAAAGATGCGTCCTGATGAATCGTCGTAAGCGCAGGACTGCTTTCCCTGCTTGCCATATTGTCATCAAAGCCGATCATCTGGATATCTTTGGGGATTTGCATACTCTTTCCCTGCAGAAAACGCATGAACTCAAGCGCATAAAAATCTGACACCGCAAAAACAGCAGTAATATTATGCTTTAACATTTCCGGAAATTTATCCTCATAAAAATCCAATCTTTCCTTTTCGGTCTTTGGAATCTCCCATCTTATGACTTTCCCCGGCTCAAAGGCTTTGCGAAAGCCTTCGATGCGCTCCTTATCCATACAAATAAAATTATCAGCTATACATAATGCTTTTTTATGGCCGAGCTCCCTCAAATATTTTCCTGCCTGGCAGCCACCATCATAATGATTGATGACAAGATTAACCACCCTGGAGCATTTCTCAAAGTAGCCATCATACACAACAAAGGAAATCCTTGTCTGGTTTCTGAGCTGCTCATAATCCGCTTCGCAAAATCCCATCAAGATCAGTCCATCCATATTCCACATGGAGGCAAACACCGGAATCTCACTGATATCCGCAGTTGTTTTTATCATCAGAAAATATCCCTTTTCATTTACCTCGCGGGAAAGAACATTGAGTGATGACATCACAAATCCATCCTGTAAAACCCTGCCCTCATACTTCTCATTATCATTGATCACCACCCCGATGATTCTTGAATTATTTCTCGCAAGCAGAATACCCGCCATATTCGGGATATATCCTGACCTTTCAAGCTCCTGCTGGACGCGCTTTACCGTTTCATCTGAAATCTTTTCTGTTTTGCCATGAATCACCTTTGAGACCGTCGCTGTACTGAGTCCTAATGCATCTGCGACATCCACGATCCTGATCCTGTTCTGTGCCATGTCGATTTCCTCTTTTTTGATATTCTGATCATATGGTACAGCAAAAGTATCGGTTTTACAAAGGTTAAACGCGTAACCACTCACAAAATTCATATTCAGTTTTTGTGAAATTTTACCAAAGGATTTTGTTCTTTTATTTCTCCAATGAATTTTTCAATGAGTCTGTTTGTTCTGTAAACACATACGGATTACTGCGAGACATCGAATTGGTATTTGCGACCGCAAATCGTCTTTTTCTTCATCAGAAGTTTGAAACATAAAATCTTCTGGAAATTTACTAATATTTCTTTTTACCTGCTCGTTTAATCTTTTGGTAGTATAACCATATATCTCTGCTAAATCAGCATCTAACATTACCCTCTTGCCTCTAATGATATAAAGTCTGTCCTTAAGATATTCCTCTGTAACCTCAACAAGAGTATCCTTGATCTCATCTCCTACCATTAGCTCCTCCTATCTTGTGGTCGAAATTTGTGGCCACAAATTGTTATTAACTTGATATAAACATCATTTGATGGTATAGCAACCATTGGATATGTTTATATTGTATTTTATCCATTGGTTACTGTTAACAATATAATAACAAGGAGAACGATTATGTCCGAACATCTTATACCTGAACGCTTAAGAAATGTAAGAGAAGGCCTCGGAATAACGATGGCTGAAGCCTCGAGAAGAATGAATCTATCAAAAATAGGGTATTGCCGTTACGAATATGGAGACAGATCACCCTCTCCACAGACAATCGAAGTTATTGCTAAAGCACTATGTACTTCTGTAGATTATCTTGTTGGCTTAACTGACGACCCTTCTGCTGATACAATAACAATTGATAAAAAATCGGATCCTGTCCTTTTTGAATTAGTTTCAAATATAACCAGTAAAGAGGATACAATTAAAAGACTACTAGAATATTACAACCGACTAAACCAATAATATAAGAGAGGCATTCACCATGAAACAGCAAATACCTCTTTATCTCTATACATTATGCATTTTTGTCAGTGAACCTATTTCCTAGTCATCAAGACAACCGTCTCCACATGTATTATACTACGTTTTAAAAAATGGGTATGCGCCACCAGCATTGATACCACGACTAACTACTCCGCCAAACACCCAGAGTTCCGTGCATTTACCAAGAAGTACATAATTAAAATGCATAGCCATTTCTCGTTCTGCCTCATTACCGTCATCCATGAACTGTGGATAGAGAAGATGAGGTGTTATCGGGATAGCATTCTTATCAACGGCAAATCTGCTGTACGCTTTTGCATTCTTTACATTATTCTCGATATCACCTGCATACGGACTACAAACATATACCAACGGAAGATAGGCAGCTTTTTTATCAGCTGCCATTTCTTCACGATGGATATTGGTAAGAGCCTCATATGTAGTCGGGTCGGAATAACCCTCATGATTAAACTTATCAATACCCATATCTTTTAATCCTCCTGTTCGATCTGCGGATAAACACCGTCTGCTTTTAATGTCTCGTAGATAAACAGCCTGCCTTTCTGTGTCCACTTTGTATGCACTTTCGTGTGCTGATAACCACAACTATCCTCATATACATGAGTGTTTGTTTTGGTGTATCCACAATTTGCATATTTCTGATACAAAAGCCAAATATCAGACTGCTTAAACTGAATGCCCTTTTTATGAAGATGCTCATTCATTCGCCGAGCACTCCATCCGTAGTCTTTTGCAATGACAGAAATGTTCACTACATCTCTGCAATTAAGCACGATATCGTAATAAGTCGCTTTGGGTTTCAGCTCTACAATCTGTTGATTCTGTACTGCTACTGTTTCAAGAAACTCCAAGTTCTGCTTTTTCACCAGTGAAAGCTGATTATTAGCAAACTGTAATGCTCGTGCCATTACTGCTTCCGCTGAGTTCCAAGCCTCTTCAACCTTGATGAAATACTGACGAAACTTTCTACCTTCCTCTGAACGCTGAATCATACAGAGCTCCTTTGCCATGGAAATGGAAAGCTGATGATCTACTGCAGGTCTTCCACCTGTGCTTTCGCTCAAAAATGAGCAAAAGTCCGTACCTTCTTCAAAGCCATAATCACACATCCTAGGAAACCAGTCTTTGTATGCAGTTCTGACGTCCAATGCTGCGTGCAAATCTCGTCCACTCACAGTAGGTCGCTCACTGTTAAAATTGATTCTGATTAATTCGTCCATTCGAATTACCTCCATAAAATTTCTTGGAGACTCTTGCCTCCTACCTAGTAGCCTTGGGAGAAGCGTTATAAGGACGTTTTTGAAAAAACTTTTTCTAACTTTTTGATTGCACGTCTGTAACGGTGACTTACGTTGTTGGGAGTGTCACCAATTTGCTCTGCGTACTCAGCAACGGTCATGCCATCAAGAACAATCGCAATAACCATTTCTGCTGCGTCCGGCTTTAAAATTTCTCTTATATAAGAGCAATAATGTTTGTACTGCCATTCATGATCCATTCGCTCTTCCAGTCCATCGATATCTCTTGTGAAAACAGACTGGTCGATTGCTTTGGCCATAATTGCCTCTTCGGTGTTAACTTCAATAACACCCTCTTTGTTCTTCATCTTTGCATTTCCTGTATGACGTTCATGCTTGTGCCAGCTGTTGTAATCGGGTCTGTTAAATCTCTCTTCGATTACATCTTGGATTCTCTTTTCGTAGTCTTCCTGACTCTCTTCTTCTGAAATGGAGATATTTAACCATTTCTCCAATTCCATGTTTTCGACCTCAAGTGTCTGATACTCGTTCTCGTAACGAATCTTGATTTTCATAAAGTTCCTGTCTTTCTGCCTGGTTCTCGCAGAAGGGCAAAGGGAACAAATAGGGTCGGTGCTTATAGAAGTACCGGCCCATAAATTGCCTGAAAAAGGGCATAAGGAAATAAGGGTACTTCTATCGCACCTTTCACAGGTTGTCCTGTGATCGATGCCGATATCTGTATCCCAATGCCCTTATAGCTAATCAGGCCTTGCGACATTAATTACTGAGTGATGTTTTTACCTTATATAACAATTCTTGATTTCGTTAACTTGGATCACATCGTAGTTATTACTAAACTCTGTAATTAGTATATTGAAAAGCAAAAAATAATTGAAGATAGCAAGTTTTAACATAACTCTTTCATTTTAGCAATGGAAAATATGTTGTAATTTGAGTTATTAAAGAGTATAATCAGTACATTCCATATAATTTGCAATTACTATTTTCAGGCAAAAAAATAATGCCATGACATAAGCCATAACTTTTCGACCATAGAAAGGATCCCAAAATGCCCCAAATCAAAGAAAATTTTTTTGAAAATATTTTATTTAAGTTTGAAAGTTGCAGCTGCGACTGCGTTGAAGATATAGAGCACATTGCTCCTGGAGCAGAACCTATCAGCAAATTCAAGCTACAGGCAATACCAGAACATCCTGTCCTCTTTGGTTATGCAGCTAAAGACGGATTAGTCCGTATTGCACCCAACGGGACAATCGAAGAAAGAAACATTCTCGGTACTCTGATGTCTCTTGCAAATAAGCCTACCAAGGAACTCGTATCATTTATGAAAGACAATGGTTTCCTATTTCCAGTTTGTGCAGGCACCTATGAAGTATTTGATGAGATATCTCTATACGGAATAATCAACCGCTTAAAAATGACTGTAGAGTTAATGACTGCCGCAAATGAGATCAGAAAGAATTACAAGAAGATTTGTGACCTAACAATTTCTTTATTGTTCTCTGAGGATCTTACAATAAAAACCGACTCTATGAAAAATGCCTATTCCAGCTGCCATCATAAATATGTAAATACACTTATGAACCCACCTGTTCAGTTATCTTACAGCAGACAACAAGAAGCATTTGACGGAGACACCTATAGTATCACCGATTGCATATATGGTTCTTATGCTCTTAACATCCAGGATTACGATAACATTATTGGTGGCTACTCTTCTATTCCAGGGTATCAGAATGGATTTTATCAGAACATCACTTCGATGTTTGTTAATTATGAAAAACAGGATATGACCAAGAAGATTTCTGATTTCCTTTTCCATTTTCTTTATGAAATGAACGGAAATAGTTCCGGGGAATTTTCTGATGAAATGAAGTCAGCACTGATTGAAATCGCAAAATACATACTCGGAGAAGAGATTAATGCTAACCTTGATGGTATCCATCCTGTTTATAATTCAGAAACAATGACCCCATCATGGAAAGTAGATTCACTTCTTTGTGCAGCTTACTTCTCCATATTCTATTTGAAACCAGACCTCGAATTGTATCGTCCTTGTGACAATCCTAGATGTGGCCGCTTCTTCCTTGTAAAGACCACTTCAACAAGAAATCGTTTCTGCAGTCAAGCGTGTTGCAACAGAGTCACTCAAGACCGTTACAGAAAACGAAAAAGAGAAAAAGAAGGCTTATAAGAAAAGAACCTCTGTCTGCGACTATGCAAACAGAGGTTTTAATATTTATCAGCTTTTTATTTTTTATCGACACCATATGGAGCAGGACCTTCTGCAACCATTGATGCTGCAGGAACTGGAGTTGTATATGGTGTTATCTTTGTTATCGGCGTTTCTCCTGTAGATGTGATTGCCTTCTTTCCAAGAACAGCCTCTATACATTCTGCAAGAGCAACCTTTTCCTTTATCGGCTTACCAGAATAATGATACATCAGATACCTCGTATCCATGACGATTCCCTGAATACGTTCATAATATTTCTTGTTGTATCTCCAATCACCAACTGCCTCTCCGATATTGCCAACAACTGATGTAAGCTTGAAATGGTTCTTTGCCATATTGTATGGCATGATGAACGCATTAAATAATGAGTTTGTATCTACACCTTTATACTTTTCCAGATACTCACCGTATGTAATCTGCTTATTGATTGATGAACCATTAGGCAGATGATCTGGAATACCTGTCCAACCATACTTATAACACTTGGCATCGAGAATGTAATACTTGCCATTGTAAATCATAATGGTATCCGGCATCAAAGGCCTCTTTTCCTTATACTTGCCGTAATCAAGCAGCCATCTTGAGCGAGGGAAATACTTATCCTTATCCTTTTCTCCGAAGGCTCTATCGATAAGTTTCTCCCACACATGGTCAAAATCATCAGTGCCAAAGTAGAATTGCTTATCAGATGTTTGCTCATCCATGTACTCAAGCATATCCTTCATTCCACGAAATAAAGACTTCTTCTTATCATCATTTGTAGCAGCAAGTTTGCTCTGAACAATTCTAATTGAAGTTTTCACATCCGGGTGTGGTCCTGGTTCTTCCGGCATATATGGAACATACAACCATCCAAGTCTCTTGAATGCCTCATAAACACAAAATCTATTAATCTGAGTTATTTCCTTTGTGTCATTCGGTGTTGATGAGCGAACCTCGAACTGTGTAAATACAAAAGAACTCACACCGTTTCTACTCTGAACAAGTGGCATCTGCTTTCTTGCAGTTCTTGCCCAGTCCTGCTTTCCGGTTGGAGCCGTGATATACACCTGTTCCTTCTCAACATAATATGTTCCACCGATGGAAAAATAATACTCAATAACACTCTTAAATGCGTTGATTGGGAAATCAACTGTCTGCGGTGCTGCAAACTTATTGATAGCAAGTAAACGGTCATCCTTTGTTGTAAACTCAGACAGTACTTGTATTAAGTGTTTAATATCTGTTCTAATCTCGGCATCGGTTTCCGGTAGTTCATATCCGATAGGGAAATAGACCATAGCATTATCTGAATCCGCTTTGATACCTACAAAACGGTCGCCATCTTCATTTGTGTTAATATGGCAGTGCTTTTTGATATCATATTCCATGATTGAATTCAAAGCTGAGCCTAAATCCATCTATCATCACCACCTTACTCTTCGTCTTCTCCTGTAAAGGCATCCTTCACATTGTCTTTGAAAACCTTAAATCTATCTAATCCCTGTGCATACATAAATGCACGGATTACCTGCTCAAGGCTCTGATATTCTGTAACCTCAAAGATTACTTCACGGTTAAACTTGAATGCATCATCCCACAAATACTTGATTACCTTTTCAGGGAACTTCCTGTTCTGTCTTATAGCATCACGGATAATAGCAATTTGTGTTTTCTCATCATCTGTAAGAGTACCTTTGCTTTCCTTTTTGCGAAGTGCATCGTATATTTTTAAATCACCCATCGCATCATTAAACTCAAGGTCACGAAGATGAACAAAATATGCTCCAAGTCTCTTATCTTCTGCAGATGTCATTCTAGCACTATTGCCAACAACAATCTTATTGATTTCTACACAGAAGTTTCTCCACGTAACCGTAGTATCAAGAATTTCTGCATCCGCAAGTGTTGGGTCAACATTAGCAAAATCATTCTCAATAAGACGCATATCCCATCTACGCTGGAAAGCTGTATCCAACGTGAAAACATTCTGATCTGATGTATTCATTGTTCCAATGATAGAAAGATTTGAAGGAATACGAACCTTATCTGCCTTTCTTTCCTTACCATACATTTCTTCAGCAATATTCATATTTGTAATACCATACTCACTTGTACCAATTGGATATCCGTCATCATCAATATCACGAATTTCTACCTTACGGTCAAGTAGCTGGAATACCTCGCCAAAGATAGCTGGAGCATTACCACGGTTAATCTCCTCGATAATAAGGATGTACTCCTTACCAGGATTATTATAAGCCTCACGAAGAATATTTGTAAAAGGACCTGGTGTAAACTTATAGCTTACCTGTCCATCTTCTTCAACTGCAGGAAGAATCTGACCAATAAAATCTGAATAAGTATAGTCCGGGTGGAAAACAAGTCTTTCAACAACACTTCCCTGTTTGCAATACTCATGCTCGATAGTCCAACTCTTACCAGAACCAGGAACACCGTAAAGAAGGACATTACAGCCTGTAGTAAGACGTTCTCCTTGTGAATCCATTTCAGATACACCAGTTCCATTACTTTTACCAGGATGCACCGCTAGAGCACTTGAATACTGTAAATTTTTATAATTTTCTATATAATAGTAGATAAATTCTGGTCTAAAAACTACCAAATTCTTACCAGTCACTTTATCAACATAATAACCTGTGTTTTTTGCCACCTGTATATCAGTTCGCATATTCACTCTTAAACTTGGATTTGCGGGATAGTTCTTTTCTTCTTCAATTGGCCATGCAACAACTACTGTGTCACTTAAGGAATCTTTGTTTTCATAAACATAAAAGCCAAGTATCAGTGCATCATCCATATGTGTTCTAGGATCATTTTCAGTACCGAGCTGAATTTTCTTTTCTTCTCGATTTCTTTCAGGATCCTCCTTCCTAACATTACCGTGATATAAGTGAAATGTTTTTGTAATCCCTAAGTTATCATTTACTAATTTAATATGATAGTGAGCCGAAGTTATCTCTTCGAGAATCGTATATTTCCACCCATTGATTGAAAACATCTTTTCAATCATTGCTTTTCTTTCTTGAGAACTAAGTGTAACGGGTTGACCAATTACAACTCTGCCATCGGAACTCACTTCGTATCTCTCATCTCGTTCCATTGAAATATACCTCCATTATCTTTGATGCAAGAATATTTGCCATTTTTACCGGAACAGCATTTCCCACCTGTCTCCACTTATCCTTCATTTCTCCCAGCAAAACATACTCATCTGGGAAAGTCTGTAATCTTTTTAATTCTTCAATTCTTAGAAATCTATTTCGCCAATGGAAAGGTCCCTGATTAGTAGAAAAACTAGCCTGAATTGTCCAAGAAGGACGATCTGGTGCTAATTTTAATAAAAATGTCCAGTATCTAGATTTCCATTTAAATTTAGGCTCAGGATATCCTCTTTTTTCTGTAAAATACAAATAATTATCACCTGGCGGAATCTGCGTTAACAAATCAAAATCTTTTTGTCCAGGGCGCTGATTTTTTTCTTCCTCTGTGATATTATCAAATTCAGAAATAACATCACCGCAAGTAACCCATGGTAACTTATCCGTATTTTTACTTGGATCGACGTGAGTTTCTTCTGGGAAAACAAATTCTGGCAGCTCCTCCAAATAACCGATACAGAAAAATCTTTTTCTCGTTTGTGGAACGCCATAATTTGCACAATTAACAACTTTATAGGTTATTTTATACCCCAGTTCTCTCGCCTTATCCTTCAAAAAGTCGAATTCTTCCTGGTGTGTCTTAAATGTAAATCCATCAACATTTTCGAATAAAAACACTTTTGGTTTTAGTTCCTTCAACGCACGGAAGTATTCAGGAACTGCAAATCCAGCACGTTCATCATCAAAACCATTTGCCTTCCCAATAAGATAATGTCTTGTTTGACTATAAGGTGGACATGGTGGTCCTCCAATCAAACAATCAATTTCTCCATACTTTTCCTTAAGTTCGAAAAAGTCAATGCTTCTAACATCACCACAGTATATCTCATCCGCCATGTCATTTTCTTTTAAAGTATCGCAAGCCAACTGCCAAACATCTGATGCATATACAGTTCTAAATCCAGCTTGTTTAAATCCAAGATCCAAACCACCTGCACCTGAAAAAAGACTTACTACTTTGGGTTTTCTTTTTAAATCCATTTGCACAACTCCTCTACTACCTTTTTACCAAGTAAAGGTGGAACCGCATTACCTATTTGTTTGTGCTGTGAATATGTGCTACCTACAAATTCATAATCATCAGGAAACGTTTGAATTGCAGCTAATTCACGGATATTAAGCCTTCTATTTTTCCAATGGAATGGTCCTTCCCAATGTCCAGGACTTGCAATAATTGTCCAAGATGGCATAAATGGATGTAATTTCAACAAAGAAGACCAGTATCTTTTACCAGCAACAAAAACTGGGTTAGGATGTTTTTCTCTTTCTGTCAAAGCAATGTAGTTCTTTCCAAAAGGAATACAGGTTAATTCATGTTCCCATTTTCCTTCTGTTTCAAGTTTTTCTCCATCACAATACTCATCACTATCAAACTTGCCAATCCAATCGATAACTCGTTCATACGGTAACAATTTAAGATTTGCAAGACTCTCTTTCTCGTTACCGTGAGTTTGTACTAATGTAGCATTAATCTCTTTTTTACTTGCTAAAAAGAATACTCTCTTTCGCTTTTGTGGAATACCATATTCAGCTGCATTTACTTTCAAAAGAGAACAATGATATCCTAACGCCTTCATGTTTTCATATATAGTATCAACCGCTGCTTTATTAGAAGGATGTAAAATACTTTCTACATTCTCTAAAACAAATCCATCTGGTTGAAGTTCCGAAATCACTCTAAAATATGGTACTATCATATTTCTAGGATCTTCATTAGAATTTCTTTTTTCATTTGTCACCCAATATCCTGCTTTTGAAAACGGCTGACAAGGTGGTCCTCCAACAATTATTAGTTTTTCTGGATTTTCCTTTTTTAATAATTCAGCATAATGATTTCCGGTAATTTTTGTAATATCTCCCACTTCATGAACAGTATGAGCAAAGAACTTATTTTTCTTCAATGTCTCAACACTATCTTCAAAGATATCCAAACTAGAGATTACTTTTATACCAGCCAATTGAGTTCCAATATCCAACCCACCAGCTCCAGAAAACATACTAATTGCTTTTACATCTTCTCTAAATTCAATATTCATATCATTTACCGTATACCCTTTATGAGTGTACGGTATTAAAATATCCCCATTTTTATCCAAATCAAATTCCTCTAACATCTTTTCTTTTTGATGCTGAGTAATATTATTAAAGAATTTTTTCTCAATTCTATATAAACTCATAGTTCCTCCTACTATTGATGGTTATGCTAACGTCCAAGTTCCCCTTGTAACATTTTTAATTTTCCCTTTAGATTTTAGATTAGTTCTCGCCCAACGAAGTCGATAGTTGAGTTTTGTTCCCAATCCGCTCTCATCTTCCAATTGAACTATTTCATCTGATAATGATAATACTTCAATTACTTTTGCATCAATCTGCTCAGTAGTTGCAGTTCCTTCTAGCAGCTCTAGTGATTTCAAAATCGCCTCTTCTAACATACTATTTGATGGAAAATACATAGTTTTCATCTAGATGTCCTCCTTAAATATCAGCACTTTTGCCACTTTTTACCCATACATCAAGTTCGGATAATTTAAATTTCCATTGTTTCCCTATTTTATGAGCCGGAACACCTTTACCTTTTCTTAACCAACCACGTACTGTTCCAGGTTTTACTCCTAGGTACTCTGCTGCTTCATCTATACTAATCCATTTTTCTTGATTATCATTCATATCGCCACCCGCTATATATAAACGCAATTCTACAAAATAGATTATAGCAATATTTCATAAATATTTCAACCGATTTGTGAGTATTTAATGTTATTTGTTGTCATTTGCAAAACATCATACAATTATTATTCAACTATAAAAATCCGCCTCTTTGCTGCTCCTAAAACGTAGAAAATCCGAGGATCTGAATTTAAACTCAAATCCTCGGAAAAGCTTTATTTCAAGCCATTTTTCACGCTTTTACTTATGTGCTTTAGTCAACAGAGCTACGCACTCTATATGCACCGTCATCGGAAACATATCTACTCCCACGCCCTTCTCCATCCGGTATCCGCGCTTTGTCAGGAACTGCAGGTCTCTCACAAGGGTTTCTGGATTGCAGGAAACATAAATCACTTTCCTGGGAGAGAGTCTGAGCAGGGAGGTCAGAAATTCCTCGCTGCTTCCGCTTCTCGGCGGATCCATGAAGACAACATCGATTTTTTCATTCTTTTCTGCCAGCTCTGTCATGAACACTCCGGCATCATTCTGATAAAATTGAATATTGGATATCTGATTCTGTCTGGCATTGATCACAGCATCCTTTACCGCATCCCGGTTCAGTTCCACTCCGATTACCTCTTTGGCATGATCAGAAGCAATAAGACCGATCGTACCAGTGCCACAGTATGCGTCCAGCACCTTTTCCTTTCCAGTCAGTCCTGCATACTCGATTGCCTTTCCATAAAGCTTTTCTGTCTGAACAGGATTCACCTGATAAAAGCTCTTGGGAGAAATCTTAAAGGTCTTGGCACAGAGCTTATCCAGAATAAAACCGGGACCGTAGATAACCTGTTCCTTCTTCTCTCCAAGCACCATGCTGGTACGTTTATCATTCACATTGATCACTACTGTAGTGATCTCCGGATGTTCCTTCCTTAAAGCCTTCACAAAGTTGTTCTTGGATGGCAGAACCGGTGATGCCAACACAAGTATAACCATAATTTCTCCGGTGGCATGTCCGACCCGAACCAGCACATGGCGGAGAAGTCCATAATCGGTATCCTCGTCATAAGTTTTGATTTTGAAGGATTTTAACAAACTTCTGACTGTCCTGATAATGGCATCTGCCTTTTCGTTTTCCAGAAGACAGTTATCCACAGGCACCAAATAATGGGTTCCTTCCCTGTAATTTCCGGAGATGATGTTGCCCTTCTGGTCTCTGCCAAAGGTTGCCTTAACCTTATGCCGATAATGCAGTGGATTCTCCATGGCAATAAACGGTTCCAGCCTGCCAAAGCTCCGCAGCTGTTCCTGCAGCTGCTTCTCCTTTTTCTTTACCTGCTTTTCGTAAGGCACATCCAGAAGCTGACAGCCACCGCATTTTTCAAATACCGGACATACAGACTTCTGTTTCTGTACAGGCTTTTTCATTTCCCCGGATTTTTTCCCCTTATTGCTGTCAGTCTGTTTCCCCCGATATTTTTTCCCGTTAAAATTTCTTTTTTCCTGCTTTTCCATAGCTTTCCTCTTATCCTTCACCCTTTTAATCCAAAAGGATCCACCGGATCCCTTTTTCATATACATGGCAGCACAAAAATACCCCGGACCAGCCGGGGCATCTTTTATTTTTCATTTGGTTCCATCTTACGTATCTTCACAGACTCAAGCCCTGTGACCAGATCCCTTGCCTTGTCTACATCCGCTTCATTGATCCGAATCGTAAAAACATTCTTTTCCTTGCTTTTATCCTTGTTCATAAGTCGCTGCCAAAGAGTCCTATCCTGCCATTCAATAAAATAGGAAATTCTGTTTTTCAGAAACAGCTTTTCCAGCTTCTCCTTGCTCTCCAGACTGTACACCTTGCAAAATGCCACTTCCCTGTCAAATACTTTATTGCTGAATGTAATTGCTGACATAGCTTCATCTCCTGTCCTGTATCGTATTTTCATACCTGCTTTATGTCAACTGCTTTTTCATTATAAAGCATTTTCGGTTAACATTTCAAGGTAAAAAACAGATTCCCTGCCAGTATTTTAAACCGGCTTTTTAGAAAGATCCCACAAAGGCTTCTGCTGTATATACTGTTCGTTCAGCCAATCCGCTGCTTCCATCACCCCATCTGCAGAAAAATCAAATTCCATCCGCTGTTTCTTTTCTTCCGGTGTTTTGGCATAGCAGCATGGCTCCGGCCAGATCGTCACAAGAAGAATCTCCTTTTCCTCCTCATTGTCCTCTTCCTGTACCTTTTTTTTATGCTTTTTCAGCATATATCTCATACCATCCATGCTGGCGCAGTACTCTTCTTTTTTTATATAGTTAAAAATGTGAAACTTATCTTTCTCTATCACAGCAGCAATTCCTTTACATCAGTCTTGAAATCTGACGTTCATATAAGCTATGATCTCATCTACACATCTTTCAAATCCAAGCTTGGAACTGTCAAGACAAAGATCATAGTTCCTCGCATCTGTCCACTCCAGTCCGGTATAGTACCTGTGATAATCTGCTTTGCGCTTATCTACCTTTTGAACATACTTTTCCAGTTCCTTTGGACTCATGCTCTGCTTCTTGGCTGCCTGTTCCAGGCAGTACTCCTTGGGTGCATGGATAAAAACACTCAGTACATTATCATAATCCTTCAGTACATATTCTGCACATCTGCCAACAATAATACAGGATTCGTCCTGCTCTGCCAGCTTCTTGATGATCTTTGCCTGATAATTGAACAGGTTCTCCATGGAAGTAAAATCTTCACTTTCCGGAGGGATCAGTTCTCCATGATATACACTGTGTGCAATCTTGAACAGCTTTGTATTCTTGATCTTTTCATCTGCATTCCTGAACAGATCTTCATTGATCCCGCTGTCTTCTGATGCCAGCCTTAATAATTCCTTATCATAATAATGGATCCCCAGTCTTTCTGACAGCATCTGTGCAATCGTTCTTCCTCCGCTGCCATACTGTCTGGCAATCGTGATCACAATGTTCTTATCCATAACTCTGTTCCCCCTGTCTATTCCCCTAAATACGCTTTCTTGATCGCATCATTATGCAGAAGTTCATCTGCTTTTCCTTCCAGTACGACATTTCCTGTTTCCAGTACATATGCTCTGTCAGCAATGGAAAGTGCTTTCCTGGCATTCTGTTCCACCAGAAGTACTGTTGTTCCACTGGCACTGACACTCTGGATGATATCAAAAATCTCATTTACAAAAATAGGTGACAGTCCCATGGAGGGTTCATCCATCAGTATGATCTTGGGATGGGACATCAATGCCCTTCCCATGGCAAGCATCTGCTGCTCACCACCACTCAATGTACCAGCCATCTGATTCTGACGTTCCTTCAGTCTTGGAAATCTCGTATAAACTGTTTCCAGTGTCTGCTCTATTTCATTTTTGTCCTTTCGTGTATAAGCACCCATCTTCAGATTCTGTAATACTGTAAGATTAGCAAATACTCTTCTTCCTTCCGGCACATGAGCCATACCCATTCCTACAATCTTATGAGCCGGTACTTTGGTAATTTCCTTACCTTCAAACTGCACAGTTCCCCTGTCAGCCGTGATCAGCCCGGTGATCGTATGCAGGATCGTTGTCTTTCCTGCCCCATTTGCTCCGATCAGCGCAATGACCTCTCCTTCGTTAACATCAAAGGATATCCCCTTGATCGCCTTTATTATACCATAACTTACTTCCAGATCTTTTATCTCTAATAATGCCATGCCCTTATCCCCCTATTCACCAAGATATGCTGTAATAACCTCAGGGTTATTTAACACTTCACTGGTATCTCCCTGTGCAAGCACACGGCCAAAATTCAAAACTGTCAGTTTTTCACAAATACCGGAAACAAGCTTCATATCATGTTCAATGAGCAGAATCGATACATCAAAATTATCCCTCACAAAACGGATCGTTTTCATCAGATCCTGCGTTTCATTCGGGTTCATGCCCGCTGCAGGCTCATCCAGGAGCAGAAGCTTTGGCTGTGTGGCAAGTGCTCTTGCAATCTCAAGTTCACGCTGTTTTCCATAAGGGAGATTTGATGCAAGGAAATCTGCCTGGCCATCCAGGTCAAATACCTTCAGAAGCTCCATCGCCCGCTCATTCATTTCCTTTTCTACTTTATGGTATCTGGGAAGACGCAATATCCCCTCCAGCGTAGAATACCGGAAATGATTATGCAGACCGACTTTAACATTATCCAGTACTGAAAGATTCTTAAACAACCTGATATTCTGAAAAGTTCTGGCAACTCCTGCCATATTTACTTCTATCGTACTGCGGCCTGTAATATCCTGCCCATCCAGTCTGATAATCCCTTCGTCGGGCTTATAAACCCCCGTCAGAAGATTAAATACCGTTGTCTTACCGGCACCGTTCGGTCCGATCAGTCCATAGAGCTGTCCCTTTTCAATTGTAATATGAAAATCATCTACTGCATGCAGCCCTCCAAAGGAGATACTCAAATTCTGTACATCTAATATTGCAGACATATTATTTTACCTCCTTTACTTTTCCGCCAAACAGCCCTTTAAGCGAATACTTTTTACGAAGATTTACAAGCTTCGGACTCCAGTTAAAGAGCATGATCACTATCAGTACAATAGAATAAATCAGCATACGATAATCATTCATACCCCTGAGAAGTTCCGGAAGCAATGTCAGGATAACTGCTGAAATGATGGATCCCCTGATATTTCCAATCCCACCAAGTACGACAAATACCAGGATGGTGATCGACATATTATATCCAAAGTTCTTCGGTGTTGCCATCAGACTGTTCAGATTGTGCGCATACAGGACACCTGCCACACCAGCCAGTGCCGCAGAAATGGAAAAAGCCATCAGCTTATACCTGGTAATCCTGATCCCTACTGACTCCGCTGCAATCAGATTATCCCTGATCGACATGATCGCACGTCCATCCCTGGATTTGATCAGGTTCAATACGATAAACAGTGTGATCAGTATCAGTATCGTTCCTACTATAAAATTGGAATCCTTGGGTGTTCCTGTAATTCCCTGTGCACCATTAATAATGAGATCTCCATCACTTTCCATACTCATTGATGCCGCATCCTTCATGGAAATATGGATACCGTTTGCATCCTTTCCTACATAAATAACATTGATCACATTTTTGATGATCTCACCAAATGCAAGCGTAACAATCGCAAGATAATCTCCCTTTAACCGCAGAACAGGCATACCGATCAGAAGTCCGATCAGACCCGCACATACTGCACCGATCAGGATTGCCAGCGTAAATCTGACAGGTGCAACAGTAATCACATTTTCCATACACCTTGAGAAAAATGCACCGGTAAACGCACCCACACACATAAATCCGGCATGTCCAAGACTCAGCTCTCCCAAAATACCAACTGTCAGATTTAAAGAAATCGCCAGGATCACATAAACACACAAAGGAACAAGAAGCCCCTTCATCAGGCTGGATATGCTCCCTGTTGCCGTCATGATCTCTACTATAATAAATGCAACGATCACAATTCCATATGTGATCAGATTCTCTTTAAAATCTTTTGTCATCTTCATCTGCTTATTCCCCCTACACCTTTTCCTGAATCTTCTTGCCAAGGATACCTGTAGGTTTTACCAACAGCACCAATATCAGCACAAGAAATACAATCGCATCTGAAAGCTGGGAAGAAATATATGCCTTACTTAAAATTTCAATGACACCAAGAATGATTCCACCGATCAGTGCCCCCGGAATAGAACCGATCCCTCCAAATACAGCTGCCACAAATGCTTTGATACCTGGCATGGATCCCGTATATGGTGTCAGTGCCGGATAAGATGAGCAGAGCAGCATACCTGCAATTGCCGCCAGTGCAGAACCAATCGCAAATGTCAGTGAGATCGTTCCATTTACATTGATACCCATCAGCTGTGCGGCTCCTCTGTCCTCGGAAACTGCCTGCATGGCCTGTCCTGCTTTTGTCTTATTTACAAATAACGTAAGTCCCACCATGATCACAATACATGAAATGATAGTTACGATCGTTTCTCCTGTGATAATGATCTGCCCACCAGCCAGTGAAATGGCAGGAACTGTTACCACAGATGTAAATGCCTTTGTATTCGCACCAAAAATCAGGAGCGCCACATTCTGCAGAAAATAGCTGACACCAATAGCTGTGATCAGTACGACAAGAGAGGAAGCTGCCTGACGGAGCGGCCTGTATGCAACTGCTTCTATGGCAATCCCAAGGACTGTACATACCAGAACTGACAGCAGAATACCTACGGCCGGGGGCATACCTGCCATACTTACTGCTGCAAATATAGTATAAGCTCCAACCATGATAACATCACCATGGGCAAAATTCAGCATCTTGGCAATTCCATATACCATGGTATAACCCAGTGCAATGATGGCATATACACTTCCAAGGCTGATTCCATTAATTAAATACGAAATAAAACTCATAATAATACCGTATCCTTTCCCGTCGTTTTACACATACAATGTATACAAGTATAATTCACAATATTCCCTGCTATTATAGCAAATCTTCCTGATATAATGCAAGTGCGCTTTTGTCCTATAAACACAATAGAATCCTGAAAAAGAAAAAGAGGGTTACAACCTGTAACCCTCTTTGACTACATCATAAGCTTACTGAACTAATGCATAAGCACCATTCTTGATCTCCATTGCCTTAGGTGCCTTATTTACTGTACCATCAGCTGCCCAGTTCATACCCTCACCTGTCAGTCCGTCGACCGTGATCTCCTGCATAGCTGCTTTCATCTTGTCACAAATTCCTGAAACACCATCTGAAGGTGCTACATCGCCTTTTTCTGCTGCTGCCTTGATTGCATATACTGCATCATATGCATCTGCTGCAAACTGGTTCGGAGTATCATTGTAAGCAGTCTCATATGCACTTACAAACTTCTTTGTCAGATCATCCTGTGCATCTGCTGCGAACGGTGTCAGCAGCATAACGCCTTCTGCCAGGCTGGTATCAAAGTTCTCTACACCAAGAATACCGTCAAGTCCGTCACATCCAAAGAATTTAGGTGCATACCCCATGGAATCTGCCTGCTTCAGGATCAGAGATGCCTCTGTGTAATAGATAGGAAGAAATACGAGCTCTGCTCCTGCTTCCTGTGCCTTGGCAAGCTGTACAGAAAAGTCTGTCTTATTATCAGCTGTGAAAGCTTCTTCGGAAACAATCTCAAAGTTCTGTGTTGCTGCTTCCTCTTTGAACTTTGCATAAATACCTGAAGAATATACATCGGAACTATCGTAAATAACTGCTACCTTGCTTGCAAGATTATTCCCTCCAATATAATCTGCTGCTCCAACACCCTGGTTAGGGTCTGTGAAGCATACCTGAAATACATTGTCATTTCCTTCAATGCAATCTACAGAAGATCCTGAAGGTGTGATCTGGAACATATTGTCATTCTTGGATTCTGCTGCAACTGCTACGCAGCATCCACTTGTTACAGAACCAACCAGCATGTTCATGCCCCAGTCCTTTAAGGTATTGTAAGCATTTACTGATTTCTCATTGTCCAGCTCATCATCCTGGAAATTGTACTCAATCTGGTATCCGTTGATACCGCCTGCCTCGTTGATCTCCTTGATTGCCAGTTCAGCACCATTCTTAACTGCGATACCATAAACGGCACCTGCTCCGGTGATCGGTCCGATACCACCGATCTTAAAGGTCTCTGCTGATGCGTCAGCGCTGTCTGTACCTGCACTGCTGTTTGATCCACATCCTGCCAGAAGAGACATTGTCATGGCTGCTGCAAGTGTTAAACTAATCAGCTTTTTCATAATATTCCTCCTCCTGGGAAAACTCATTCCCATCAACTTCCTAATTTTTTTTCAAATGCTATCCTATCTCATATCAGAAATATTGTCAACCAAAAAGCAAACAACAAAAAACCTCGCAGTACTTATTTCCTAAATACTGTGAGGTTACCAAGTCGGAGTGACAAGACTTGAACTTGCGGCCTCTACTTCCCTAAAGTAGCGCTCTACCACCTGAGCCACACCCCGAAACGCAAGATTTATTATATATGTGCGATCATTAAAAGTCAAGTCCTAATTTGAAATATTTTTAATTATAAGAATTTTTTAAACTATTTAATAAATTTTAACGTGATAAAGTGGCTGTCAGTTCCTGACAGCCACTGCAAATCCATATTCTTCCATTATTATGCTGCTCTTTTCATTTCTGATGTCCCTGTATCCCTTCAGCAAAACCTGCTGCTTTTCCCCGGAATGATTCATCAGGATCAGGCAATTACTTTTTTCTATACATTCCACACACTCTGGAATATCCCCATAACCTGACGCTGTTCCCGTTTCTCTGCATATCTCCTGTAACATTCTGTCATAGGCTTCCATACAACAGCTGATATAAAATACTCGTCCGTTTCCATATCTGTTTTCTGAAACCAGTGGACCTCCTTCTGGACTGATCCAGTTCTTTCTAAAGCTTTCTGCATTGTCCAGTTTCAGTTCTTCCCGCCATAACTGCATATTTCCTATTTCTTCATAGGGTATAATTTCCCTTTCCATTGCATGAAATGATGCGACTGTAACACCACTCATATTTCGAAAAACTCCCGGCAATATTTCTGTCGTGATCTGATTATTAATCCTTCTCTGTCCTGAAAATGGTGTCAAAATGATATTTCCACCATTTTTTACATATCTGCTTATTCTTTCAGCATCTTCTTTGCCTATCATACTGATAAACGGTAAAATAACCAACTCATATGCATCCAGATTTTCTGCAAGACTCCCCACTCTGACTGGTACATGTATCCTTCTCAAAGCCTCATAATACCGTACAACCTCTTCCTTATATACAAAGCCCCGTACATGTGGCTGCTCATCATGACAGAATTTATTATCATAATCATATACTAATAGAACCTTCTTTTTCTCGGGAAGTCTGAGATACTCCTCATTTTCCTGAATACTGCTGATAGCCTGCCCAATTTCCTGATATCTTTTTCCCGGCACCCCATCATGATCCAGGATTCCATACCAGTACTGTTCTGCACCAAACGGACATGTCCTCCATCTGAAATAAATCAGTGCTTCTATTCCTCTTGATGCTGCCTGCTGGCTCCAAAGTTTTAGCTGTCCACTCTTTGGGGTTTCTCCAAGTACATTCCATCCACACGGACCACTCTGCTGCTCCAGAATCCACAGTGGTTTATCCGCATATCCTCTCGACAGGTCATACAGAAAACCGATCCTCCCAGGTGAATTATAATCCCATTCCGAATAGGGATATGCATCATACCCTATCGCATCAAAAAGCTCCGCCAGTCTGTAATTATCACTCTGCTCCGATACCATATTGTGCGTAATTATTTTGTTGCTTTCTTCTCTTAAAATCTCTGTCTGCAACTTTGCGTATCCGTACATTGAGTCTGAAGAAAAACGTTTAAAATCCTGCATCAGTCCAGGATTGTGTCCATTTCCCGTATAGCCATCTACAACAGTATCTTTTGGAACAATGATCTGTTCCCATTCTGTATAAGTCTGACTCCAGAACACAGTTCCCCATGCTTCATTCACTCTTTCCAGTGTCCCATATTTTCTTTTCAGCCAGTCAGTAAACGCTTTCCTGCATCTGTCGCAGTAGCAAAGGACATCATCTTCACATCCAAGCTCATTATCAACCTGCCATGCAATAATATTGTCATTATGGCTGTAATGTCTGGCAACCATTTTTACAACCCGTTCCGTTTCTTTCTGGTAACCTTTATGATTATAGCAATAATGTCTTCTACTGCCATAGCCCCGCATATCTCCATGCCGGTTCATCATATAGATGTCTGGATATTTCTGGCACAACCATGCGGGCGGAGTTGCTGTCGGTGTTCCCATAATCGTCTGGATACCATACTCAGCAAACAAGGAAATAGCTCTGTCATAAAGAGAAAAGTCAATTTCTCCCTCCTTTCTCTCTATGACAGACCATCCAAATTCTCCGATGCGAATGGTGTTGATACCAATCCTCTTCATAAGTACTGCATCTTCCCGCCATCTCTCTTCCGGCCAGTGCTCCGGATAATAATCTGCACCAAATATCATTTACGCTACTGCCTTTCTGCTCTTTAATACTGCCTGTTCTCTGTTGATACTGATTGCCATAAAGATTAACATAAAGCATCCTGTTACAACCTGCTGAAGTGTTCCAGGCAATCCCATGGCAATCAGACCTGTATTGATCATTGTCATTGAGAATACCCCCAGGAAAATACCAAGCATAATATCACAATATCTTTCCAGATACTGTCCAATAAAAACTCCCATAAAAGGAGGGAACACCATGGACATCGTATTCATTCCCGTCTTCGGAGCAATTGCTCCACCATAGCTTACCTGCAAGAAACTGGCAATTCCGACAAAAATACCTCCTACTACAAAACACAGAAAACGAATTTTTAAGGAATTAATACCTATGCTTTTCGCTGTAGCCTCTCCATTTCCTACTGCCCGTACATTGTAACCAAATTTTGTATGATGATAGATCACATAAGCCAAAATATAAGTCAGTATACCAACAACAAATATCCCAGGTGACCTTCCAAGAAAGCTGATTCCCATATCAATTGTTACATTGTCGCCACCATGATACAAAGAACCAAGCGACTCATACACAAGCATCATTCCAATCGTTACAATAATAGAAGGAATCTTAAACACAAAGTACACAAGCCCTGTCAGAGCTCCCAGTAAAGTTGCAACCAATATGGTAACCACAATCAGCCCTGCCAGACCATAGTATTGAGAATAATACGCCCCTATCAGCCCCGCCAGTACAAGCTGCGCCCCTGCCGAGAAATCCCATGTATCAATTACCAGATTCAGACTAAGTCCGAATCCGATAATTGAGTTGATAACAGACTGCTGAAGCATGATCATAATTCCCGTTGGTGTGCCAAAACGTTCCGGTTGGCAGATAAAAAATACCAAGAATACGATTACCGGCATTGCTATGGGAATAATCATATTTTTCCATTTTATTTTCTGCTTCATAACTCATCCCATCCTTAATTATCTGTTGTATCTGCATTGTTTCCGCCATGTCTGCTGACAACATCGTCAATACTGTAGGCTGCTGCGATTTCTTTAAGTTTATCAATTGTCATATCAGGATTAAAATACTTTACCATGCTCCGTATCTCTTCTTCATTGTAAGGATAACTGTCACCTTCACAATATTTGTAATAATTTCTTGCATCATCAGGAGACTGCAGATTGATAAAGTTAAGGTCGATTTGTTCACAGTTATCGGAAAGAGGCGTTCCTGTCAGTTTATTTACCATAAGCATATAAGAGAATAACGGATCTACAAAGTGTCCTCCGGAAATAGCATCAATAGCTCCCTCTTCAATATACTTGTCAAGATCAGAAATAAAGTCAATACATGCTACCTTTACCTCACCTGTTTTATTATGAAGAGCAAGTGCCTGAATAACCCCTTCCAGAATCGTATTACTTCCACCTGTGACAAAAATACCATCCAGTTCCGGGAATGAGGCCAGAAAATTTTCAACTGCCTTTGTTGTTTCTTCTGCTGTCAGTGTATTGTTTCTTACCTCACTGATCCTGTTCATTCCAAATTCATCACAGGCTCTGTCAAAACCGGCATCACGGGCATCTGCTGTGGCATCTCCCTTTTCCATGGTGATCACTGCAATATTCTCACATCCCATATTATGGAAGCTCTCTCCCATCATATAGCCGGTTTCTTCTTCGCTTTCACAGGTATTTCCCAAATAATAAGGGCTTGCTTCCACAATTTCCTTGACCTCAGGATCTGATATGCTTCTCCATATCAGTGTAAAATATACTTCGTTTTCTTCACATAAGCTTGTGATCTTTGGAAGGATGTCATCACTGTAGTTACAGATTGCAATGGCATTACATCCTGCTGCGATCAGGTTTTCTGTTGCTGTGATCTGGCTTTCCGGGGAAGAAATATTCGTATTATAAACCATTTCACATCCAATAATATCAGATGCATAATTCAGCAGTCTTGCACTGGCTCCACCAAGGTCATCTGTAGTCGACCAGATAACAACACCTATTTTAAATTTTTCCGGTAATTTATCAGATGTCTGTGCTGTTTCGGAAGATGCCTCCTCTGTCTGCTGTTCCTTAGTTTCTCCTGTGTTCTTCTGACTTCCACAGCCCATCAATATTGTACTGAGTACAAGTGTCATACTGGTAAGTAACGCAATCATTTTCTTTTTCATACATGCTCTCCTTTTCTTTTCACTTTATTAATGATGTATTTTTCTTATCAAATGTCAGCCAAACGGCAATCAGGAAAATCACACCCTTGATTCCCTGCTGCACTTTTTCGTTCAGATTCCAACATACCATACCGTTGATCAGAATTGCCAATGTCAGGCTGCCTATTACGGCACATCTGATTTTTGATGTAGAACCTCCAGACAACGGCATACCGCCAAGCACAAGTGCGATTAAAATATCTGTTTCAAAAAAGTTTCCTGTATTGGTTGCCGCTGATCCAGCACGTACCATATTAAAGAAACCACACAGACCGCACATTGCTGCAGAAAGTCCATATCCAAACAGTCTCATTTTCCCTATGGGTACACCCGACTGATGTGCCGCAGTGATTCCTGAACCGATCGCCTTGCTCCATTTTCCAAGTTTCGTATAATTAAAGCAGAAAGTGGCTGCCATGATCACAACGATACACAGGATCAGTTTTAAAGAAAAACTGTCATATTTATAAAGGGAAAAAGGAACGCTGACGGATCCTCCTCCTGCAATAAAAATAGTAAGTCCTCTCAATACCATCAATGTACTTAAGGTTACCACAAAGGAAGGGATCTTAAATTTCACAAATAGGATACCATTTATAATACCCAGAGCTGCTCCAAGCAGCATTGCTGCCGGGAGAGCCAGTCCGCCTGCAGCCTGTGAAATCCATGCTGCACAGACTGCAGTAATACCTACCATGGACCCCATTGAGAAATCCACATCTCCCTGCGCCACAATAAAACTGCAGGCAACACTTCCTATAATCAGAACAAATGCTTGATTGAAGATCAGCTTCATATTTTTTAAAGTAAGCAATGTTCCATTTGTAACAATTTCAAAGAACACAATAACTACGATCAGGCTCAGGAACGGAACGATCTCTCTGATTTTAAATTTTTCTTTTATCTTCATCTTATCAGCTCCCTTTAGATCATGTATTTGATAGCTTCCGACTCAGTTAACTCCATGCTTCTCTCAAACTCTTTTGCTACCATGCCATCTTTCAGAATCAGTATTCTGTCGCTCATTCCTATCAGTTCCGGTAATTCCTCTGAGATCATCAGAATAGATTTTCCTTCCTTACGGTAATCATCCATTAGTTTATAGATTGCAGCTTTTACACCTACATCAATTCCTCTGGTCGGACAGTCCAGTATCAGAATATCCGAATCATTACCAAGCCATTTCGCCAGTGCAACTTTCTGTTTGTTACCTCCTGACAATTGACCACATAGCTGTTTTAAAGAACTCATCTTGATCTTTAAGACATTACTTTCCTGCTCCGCCAGATTCTTTTCTGCTTTTGGTGCAATATAAATACCCTGCTTAATCTTGTCATATGAAGGAAGACAAATATTATCCATAATATTGGACTGGTTCAAAATAGATTCTTTATCACGGTTCTTGGACACATATCCGATCTTATGTCTGATAGCCTTCTGTGGTGACTGGATTTTTTCACTAGACGAAGAAAGATAAACACTTCCCTTTTCACATTTTTCCAGTCCGAATACTGTCCTTCCCAGATCATGCATACCGCTGTCTGTCAACCCGCCTATTCCAAGAATTTCTCCCTTTTTCAGCGCAAATGATACATTTTTCAATCCACCTTCTGTGCAGACATTTTCCACGGTAATGACATCTTCACCACCACGGTAATCATCATAATCATCACGGTAATAATTATCCTGAACTTCTCTTCCGATCATAAGCTGCCGCATAACATCCGGCTGAATTTCTTCTCCATGCAGGGTCTTTATGTAAACACCATCACGCAGTACGGTAACTGTATTACAGTGTTCTGTCAATTCGTCCAGATCATGGGATATGAAAATAACCACTTTATTTTCATCTTTAAGTCTGTCCATAATCTGATAGATCAGTTCCCTGCCTTTCTGGGATAATGCCGTTGTTGTCTCATCAATGATGAGTACCTTGACATCGTTGAACATTGCCCTGGCAATTTCCACAATTTTTCTGTTTTCAAAAGATTCTTCATCAATTTTGTTCTCTGCCTTAATATAAGAGGCTCCTATTTTATCAAGTGCCTCCTGGGCAGCCCTGTTCATTGCCTTCCGATTGACAATCCCCAGTCTGGAAAACAACTCCTCCTTACCGGCAAATACATTGGCTGCAACAGTAATACCTCCGATTGTTCCCATTTCCTGAACAATCATGCAGATCCCATGTCTTTCTCCATCCATAATGCTCGTGGGTTTATAAACTTTTCCATCCAGGATCATCTCTCCCTGATTACAGGAATAAATACCACTTATAATAGAAGACAGAGTCGATTTTCCGGAACCATTTTCACCAATCAGTCCATGTATTTCACCTGGCAAAAAAGAAATACTGACATCCTTCAGGGCTTTTACAACACCAAAGCTTTTATAGATGCCGTTCACCTGCAAAATTGCTTCCTTTTCCACACTCTCACTGCTCCTTTCCTTCAAGATAACTAAAGTATATCAATATCTTTCCTGCCACCAAATACAAAATCCTACCATTTTGTTTACTATCCTTTCATTTTTCCTTCATCTCTCTTTACCCATTTTTAAATTATGGTACAATGAAACCAGCAAACGCAGGAGGAAAATGATATGTCCAATCTATTAAAGGTGTTACTTGTAGATGATGAATATCTTGCCATAGAGGATCTTCTGTCCATAATCAACTGGGAAGAAACAGGCTTTAAAATCATAGGAACTGCACGTTCTGGAAAACAGGCTCTGAAGCTTCTTTCCGAAAAACCGATTGATCTGGTTATCACAGATATCAGTATGCCGGGAATGGATGGTATAACCTTAATTGAAGAAGCCAGAAAAGATTTTCCAGATCTGGTTTTTCTGCTTCTGACTGCATATGCCGAAATCGACTATATGAAAAGAGCCTTCCAACAGGGTGTGGAGGATTATCTGATCAAAGATGAGATCACTTCACAGCTTTTAACAGAAAAGCTGAAGAAAGTCCGTGTCAAAATGCTCTCTCACCATGCAGAAGCCTATTCCCACCTTCAAAAGCTTTTCCGGGAATATTTTAACTCCGGTACAGCAGTTCTGCCATCAGCACTTTCTTCTTACAGGAACAGACAATTTTTCTACTGTGTCATCACACCGGATATTCTGTATCCCCTGACAGATGATATTTCGGCTGATCATCCAGTCACTGCACTGTCCATCATTCAGTCTGCACTGCCTTATATAGAAGATTTCAGTTTTAAGACCATTCATCAGCTCTGTTCCTATATTGCATTTAATAACAAGGTTATTATTATACTGGATCTTTCTTCCCCTTCTTCTATTCTTCAGATCATGGATATGCTAAGACAATACGGTCAGGTTATCCTTGACCTTCTGGCGCAGAAGCTTCCCTATAGCTATTCCTTCTTCTACAGCCAGTTTTCTCTGACTCTGGAGGAAATCCATACGGACTATTTTCGAAAACAGACACCTCTTCGTGGCCGGTATTTTTTAAAAGGGAAGCAAATTCTCCCTCTAGACAGTCCTTCTCTTTCTGTTTCTGGTATCAGAACAGATTTCAAGGAAGACACCCTGATACGTCTTTATCAGGAAACCCCGGAACGTCTCCCATACTTTCTGGAAGAGCAGCTAAAAACTATTACATACAGCAGAAATTATACTGGGTTATTTGAATTTCTCCAGGTCTGTCTTTCCTTTCTGGAGCACAGGCTGCCCAATCCTGCTCCTAAACCAGATTATGAAAACTGCAAAGATCTCCCTTCTCTATCAGCTTTTCTTATCAATCAATATAAGCTTCTCATAGAAAAGGACTCTCTGTCCCATGACAGCCGGCAGGCCATCTCTTATATCACGAAGCACTGTGATAATCCCGAGCTGTCTTTACAGGAAATTGCTGATCATATCGGTCTTTCTGTTACACACTTTTCACGTATTTTCAAGACGGAAACCGGAGAAACTGTGGGCGATTATATTACCACTTACCGTATGCAGAAAGCCTGCCAGCTTCTTAAGGAAACAAACCAGAAGATTTATGAAATCAGCGAAGCAACCGGCTATTCTTCACCCCAGTATTTCAGCCAGGTATTTGTAAAACAATTCGGCCTCAAGCCTTTAGACTACAGAAAGCGAAATCGAATCTGATGAATCTGAAATTTACACAAAATTCCATTATTGGATCAAAACTCCAGAAAAACACTGTCCGCCTGATCCTGGCAGCTATTTTTATTACTGCCATTCCTCTGATTGTGCTGTTTTCGAACAGCAAGATCAAAAACAGTCTCAATCAGTTAAATGTAATAGGCAGCCAGGCAACCCAGCAGCTTGACCTGGAAGCCACCAATATCATTGCCTATGCAAAGCTGATTCCTACCGATAAACAACTGTCTGCTCTTATCGCTGAATCCAATCCTGCTGATAAAGTAAAAATAGAAAACAAACTCATGGAACTGAGCGGAATTGGTGCCAATATTCAGAATATCATTATCAATACCTCAGAAGAAGTATATCATTCTGTTTTCCTTACAGATGAAGAAGCACAAAGTATCCTTTCCTCTGACTGGTATACTTCCCTGTATGCTAGTGATTTTATCCGTTTCTTCTACTATGATCAGAACGGTCCGTTATATTTCTGCATCAGGCTGGACGATATTTCTGCCCTTTCTGGTGAAATGATCCTGCTTATCAGACCCGAAAATTTTGCCTCCATCATGACAGGGGCAGACAAGACCTTCTCTCATTATCTCTGGTTAAACAACCAGAATACTCCTGTTATCAACTGTAATTTTTCAGATAATGAATATGCTTTTCTCTCCAAGCAGTTACAGGGTGATCAGAAAACTCTTTTTTTTGGTGATTATATGTTTCATAATACCCATGGTATTTTTCTGTCCCATAGAAGTGATATCACAAGATGGAAACTTGTGGCCTTTATACCTTATTCTGAATTCCTCAGAGAATTTATCCCCATGAGTGTTATCCTTCTTTTGTCTCTCTTTCTTCTGATGATTTTATCCTCCTGGCTTTTACGCCCTGTCATTTATAATATCATCTCTCCGATTGAAACGCTTTCCCGTCATATGAGAGAGTTTCCTTATGGGGATACCATGCCGATTGAAATTCATACCAATGATGAAATAGAGGATCTCAGTCATGCTTTTAACGACATGGCTGATACGTTGAACGAAAATATCCGGCTTCTCCTAGAAGAACAGAAAAAAGAACAGATCCTGAAGTATGGACTGCATATCTCCCAGATCAACCCACATTTTATCTACAACACTATGAATACCATCAATTACCTTGCCCGCAAAGGCAGATGCAATGATATTGTAGTCGTTAACAATGCCCTGATCTGTATTCTGAAAGACAGTCTGCGCATCAGTGAACATTCTGCCTTTGACAGCATAGCCTGTGAAGTAAATGTAACCCGGCAGTACCTTGCCATCCAGCAATATTCCTATCCGGAAACCATTTCCATTATATGGGATGTGGATCCCGCTCTGGAATCCTGTCAGATCCCCAAGCACATTCTGCAGCCTATTGTGGAAAATTCTATTGTTCACGGATTTTTAAATGACTGTTTTGAAAGTCTGTGCGGTGAGGATCCCTATATTCATCTCAGCATCTGTTCTTCTGCCGATCATGCCGGTAAAATCTGTATCACCATTGAAGACAACGGAATCGGCATCAATATGGAAGCCTATGAAAAAATTGTAAAAGAATCTGAACACTTTGATATGGAAAATGAATATAACCGAGGAAAACATATCGGACTTGCGAATATCCGCTGGAGGCTTTCCTATCTTCTAAAAGAAGAGCAGGAGCTTCTCATCAGCCCCTGCTCTCCTCATGGCACACGTGTTGTCATCTTTCTTCCTAAAATCCGTGATTCTTCTGATCATTCATAAATGATTTCTAGAATCACTGCACTGTTCTCTCTCTCCAGTTCTACAACAATGTCATTTTCTATACCATCCTTCTGGGCGATTCGCTTTTCTGCTGCCGGATAAAGTACATTTACTGCTTCCACTCCTTTTTGGACAGGAAAATGAATCCGTTTCTTTTCATCCTCGCGTCTGCACACCATGATCAGATCTCTGTTTTCCAGATGCAGGCCAAACACCAGCCAGCCAGCATCAAAAGAGTGAAATCCAAGAGGCCAGAATGGAATTCCCTCCGGAATTTCTTTTCTTATTTCCTTGTAGCACTGAATTCCTTCCTTTATCAGTGCAAAGCCCTCTTCTGTAAGCTGATCCAAATTTCCTCCAAGATGGATTCTCTGCAGCATAGCCGAAGCCATATTCATGATACAGCTTTCTCTGTCTGCGTCCTTTAAAGGATAGGTCCAGATCCCTGCCTGTTCCGGCAGAACTGCCGATGCACTGTTTGCAGCAATCACTGCCATGATCCGATAATCTTCCTGATCACTGACAGACTGGATGTCCATCCGTGAAAGCATCCCATAATCCATACGCAAGCCGCCGCTTCCACAGTTTTCAAACATTACCTCAGAATATTTTGCATGTTCTTCTTCAAGCCATGCAAGATATGCCCTATTATGCTGCAGCATCCCATCTGCCGGAGAGTCTGCCTGGAATTCTGTTCCACAGGAAAGTTCCAGATTGTAATCAATTTTTATATATCCAAGATGATATCTGCTGATCACCCGTTTCAAGATCGCTGAAGCTCTTTCTCTTACTTCCTTTACCCTGAAATCCAGATGCACACGTCCCGAATCTATGACCGGTTTTCCATGTCTCTGGAAAAACCACTCCTTCGGCATATTCTGCAGTCCCGCACAGTCAAGTCCTACCGATTCCAGTTCCAGCCAGATACCTGGTTTCATTCCTTTCCTTCTGATATAGTCCATAACCTCTGAAAGGCCTTCCGGATATCGCTGCCTGCACTCTTCAAATTCTCCAAATGTGTACTGCCATTCTCCTGTATCATACCATCCACAGTCAACCACAAAAATATCACAACCGGCCTCTGCTGCCCGGTCAATAAGTGGCAACAGTTTTTCTGTCGTAGAATCTCCCATAAGGCAGTTCATATAATCGTTAAAAATAATAGGAAGCTCCATGATTTTCCGCTTCTGTCTCCGGTAAACCGTCATCTCCTTCATTACGCTCTCCGGTCGCCCCATGCCGTATGCCACTGCCGTTTCTACCGTTTCAAACCTTTCTCCCTTCTTAAGCCTTCTATACCATCCTGCACTTTCCATATCCGGTCCGAAAAGCTGCAGATAAATCTGCTGCCGATAATCTGTTTTCAGGAAAGATTCTCTGTATTCCGGAGTAAAACATCCGACTTCATATGCCCAGGATGTACTGCTCTCAATCTGCCAAAGTACAGAAGTATCCGTCTGTTTATTATAAAGAGCCCCCATTGGGAGATATTCCCCTGTAGAAAAGCCGCTGTGATTTGCGATCCTGAACCTGTCATAACACAGATTTCCATATGCCCATATCCCCACATCTTTCAGCTTTTTATGCACCCACCGGCACTCCTCAGACCATGTATTGTGGGCATAATAAATTTCCACATCTTCTGAAGGATCAGATTTATCCTTTTCATAACCAGCTGCTGCTCCAAAGCAGAAAGATGTGATTCCTTCAATGGTAATTTCCTCATCTCCTAAATTTTCCAATATACTTTTACAGCTAAATGCGTCTGCATTTTCTGCAAATTCATAACAGGTTGTTACCTTCAGCGTTCTGTCCTCTGAATATTGTACAATTTCAAACCGGCTGTCAGACGTCCATGTACAGGAATCCATATAAAACAGATACGCTGGCATGTCATAAAAGGTTTTTCCTCCCCGGAAGGAATAATTTTTTCTGTCCGGACAGATCAGATCCACAATACGACAGGTTCCCTGCTCAGCCTTTTTGATCCCACTGTTCTTTTCTTTAAAAATCCCAAGCAGCTGGGCTTCCTCCCCTCTTTCCAGGTAAAAATATACATACATCTCATTTCTATGGATTTCACAGATTCCCATTTTTCCTTCTCCCTTCTGATACAGCAGAGATCAGAGCTCCGCCAACAATAATCATTCCACAGACTACCTCTTTCAGGTTCTTTACCGTATGCAGAATCAGCATTTCAAAAAGAAGTGCCCATGCAGCATATGTTATATTTAGTGCCATGGCTGTCGATGCGCCAAGCTGATGGATCGTCCGGTAATAACAGAGATAAGACACTGTTCCTGCCAGTGCTGCTGCCATAATGATCAACATTCCCTTTGATCCCATGATCTGCAATACAGCTCCGTGTCCCCTGATTCCCGAAAGAATAATACAGAAATAAAACAGTGCTGAAGTCATCTGTCTTATAGTTAATGCCTGTTCATTATTGATCACACCACTCTTCATACCATACCCACATATGATTACCTCGCTCGCCCAGCCACAGACACAAATCAGTGCAAACAGAATCCCGGGAAGAAATTTTTCCTGTTCTATTCCTGTAATTGTCCCTCCCATAAGCACCATTCCTGTTATGGAAAGCAACAGTCCGATTATCTGTCCGGCTGTCAGCTTTTCTTTCAGGATAATCCATGCCATAAAGGAACCAAGTGCCGGGAAAAGAGCCGATATCATTGCTGTGTTTCCTGCTCCCAGATACCGGATAGAAAGCACATACCCTGTCATTCCAAGAGGACCTCCAAATAATGCACCCAAAATTACAAATTTTCCCTCCCTGGTAAACAATGCCTTTTTTATTTTCTTCAATTGTTTTTTCCCGGCCATAAAAAACAATAAATAAGCAGCAGAACAGATATCATGTAAAAAAGTAACCAGCAGCGGCAAAAATGGCAGCAGCCGTTCTGCGATTCCTGGATCTTCTCCCTCCAGAAACAAATTCAAAATTACTGTATCCAGTGCCCAAAAAATTCCTGCGCAGATCCCAATAAGAATCTTCATATCAACAACACCCTTTCTAGTCTACACTCTAAAAGATACTGCCCCTTCTTACAATTAAATTTCCAACTTTTTTGTATACTTTCTAACCTTTCTTCCCTCAATTTCTCTTCATTCTTCCCAAATCCTCTTTTCCAGCATCATTATTCTATGCTATAATACTTTCTGTTATGGTCTCGCATTACAGTGACCAGACAGATTATAAACTATGGGAGGAATTCATTATGTGGTCAAGAGCAGACCTCAAATCACGTGCCAAAGAAATTTTAAAAGTAAACTACTGGAAAACAGTTCTGATTTCCCTGATCTTTATGTTTGTCAGCGGAAGCGGATCTTCTTCCGGTGCCACTTCATCCACCAGTAACAGCTCCGCAGATTTCTCTGATCTGCAGGATACTCTTTCATCACCGGGGAATCTGCAGGCGCTTTTGGTCGGACTTTCTATTGCCCTCGTTGTTGTATTTATTATGTGGATCATCACTTCACTACTGAAGGTTTTTGTTTTTAATCCCCTTCTGGTGGGCTGTCAGCGTTATTTTATCCGCTGTGGCAAACAGCCGACTTCGCTCAGTGATGTGGCCTTTGTATTCAGTTCTTCCTATTTAAATGTAGTGAAGATCATGTTTTTCAGGGATCTTTTTACTGCCCTGTGGAGTCTGCTCCTTATCATCCCCGGTATTATCAAAGACTATGAATACCGTATGATCCCCTATCTGCTCGCAGAGGATCCTTCAATCAGTAAGGATGATGCTTTTGCTGCCACCAAACAGATGATGGATGGAGACAAATGGAACGCCTTCGTACTCGATCTTTCTTTCATTGGCTGGGCTTTTCTGGGTGCCCTTACCTGCTGTATTCTGAACATCTTCTATGTAGCACCTTACCAGAACCTGACCAATGCACAGCTTTTTTATGCACTGAAAAATAAGATTTCCTGGCAGGATTCTTCACAGAACCCATACCAGGATCAGAACCAGAATCCCTATCTGTAAAATAAAGAGGCTGTCGCACTATTGAATTACTAGTGCGGCAGCCCCTTTTTCTTTCCTTCCTTTATTTTCACTCCTTCCTCAGTACCTTCCGGCTTCATTTGATTTCTTTTATTGACATCCTCCCGGAGCAGTGCATACCCTGTAGACAACAGCGGGATAAAAATAAGCATTCCCACAATTCCCATAAGGCTTCCACCGATGGTGACCGCTACCAAAACCCAGATAGATGGCAGGCCTACCGAATTACCAACCACATGGGGATAAATCAGATTTCCTTCGATCTGCTGCAGGATCAGAAATAATACCACAAATGCCACTGCTTTCATCGGATTGTCAACAAGAATCAGAAATGCACCGACAGCGCAGCCAAGGAAGGCTCCCACAATGGGGATCAGCGCCGTAAAGGCAATCAGAACACCGATCATCAGGGCAAAGGGAAAACGGAATACCGTCATAGTCACAGCAAACATTGTTCCCAGGATTACTGCCTCCAGGCACTGTCCGGTAATAAAGTTACTGAAATTCTGATTCAGAAGAACAGCAATCTTTCTGACACTGCGGTATACCTTAGGCTTAGTATAAGCTCTGAGGATCCTTTCTGCCTGATCTCCCAGTTTTTCCTTCTGTCCTAAAATATATAGGGAGAAGATCAACGCAATAAAGAAATTTACTGCACCGCTGACAATACTTCCAGCAACAGAAAATGTGGTTGAAGCCAGACTTCCCATTCCATTTTTCAGAAAGTTTCCTATTGCCTGCAGCATGGAATCCCAGTTGATGTCCGGGATTTCCAATGACTTAAGCTGCTTCTCAAGCTCTGCATTATCCGTAAAGAACCGCTCTGCTGATGTCATCAGATTATCCCAGAATACCGGTATTTCCTGTGCCAGTACCTTTCCTGTAGAAATGAGCTGCGGGATCACCGTTCCTGTCACCACGGCGATCACAAGGATCACAGAAAGCAGTGCAAGTGTCAGACAGACCGGCCTCTTTTTTTTCTCGTATTTGTTCTGCTTCCTCTGATCCGCATACTGTTTCCTGAACAGCTTCTTTTCATAAAACCTCATGGGCAGGTTCAGGATAAATGCCATCGCACCACCCATAATAAATGGTGACAGCATCTGCAAAAACAGCTTCAGCGCAGACACGAGCATATCAAACTTGAGCAGCACAAGCACCACGATCCCTGCAAAAAGGATCAGTCCCTTGATTCTTTTCATATTTCCCTTTCCAAGCTCCATTTACATTTCCTCCAGTAACTGCAGCAGATATTTCCATACTCTCTTTACAGAAGAAACGCTCAGTTCCTCTTCTGTGGTATGGATATTCTTCATATCCGGTCCCATGGAAATACAGTCAAGTCCTTTGATCTTTCCGGCAAAAAAACCAAGCTCAAGGCCTGCATGGATTGCCATAACCTCCGGTCTTCTGCCATACATGTTTTCATAAACCTCTGACATCTTACTACAAAGTGGAGAATCCTCTTTATAGGCAAAGCCCGGATAATTTCCGGTGATCTCCATTTCCACTCCTGCTAACTGTGCCAGCGCAGAAAGTCTGTCAAACAGTCCCTGTTTTGCACTGTCAACGGAGCTTCTGACTGAAATTCCCACATGAAGCTGTCCCTGCTTCAGTGAGATCACTCCGGGGTTCAGTGATGTCTCTACAAGTCCCTTCATGGAGCTGCTCATAGCCTGCACACCATAAGGCAGCATACAGATCAGATTGACCAGACGCCTGCTGTCTTCTTCTGATAATGCCATTCTTTCTTCTGTATCCAGAATCTCCGTCTGAAGCCTCACACCCGGATCTTTTTTTCTATATTCCGTGGCCAGACCTTCTTCAAGCTTCCCCACTACTTTCTCCAGAATATCTTTTTCCTCTCCATTTCCTTTATAACCTGTGACCAGAAATACAGCCTCTGCCTGTCTAGGAATGGCATTATCAGCCAGTCCTCCATCAATATTGCAAAGCGCAATAGAAAGTTCTGCTTCTTCCAGCTCCTTCATGGCTCTTCCAAGGATACAGATCGCATTTCCTCTTTCCTTGTCGATCTCGGCACCAGAATGGCCACCGAGGAGTCCGTCTACAGTAACCCTGTACACTGTCCCCCTCTGCATTACCGGTGTCAGTAAAGCGTTATAATTCACTCTGGCTCCGCCTGCACAGCCTGCCAGAAAAACACCTTCCTCCTCCGAGTCCAGATTGATCAGTTTTCTTGACTGACAGCCAGACAGATCAATTCCTCTTGCACCGTCCATGCCAGTCTCTTCCTCTGCCGTGATCACAAGCTCAATTTTCGGATGCTTATAATTTCCTGCCATCAGTGCCAGCCCATAGGCTACTGCGATCCCGTCATCCCCACCAAGGCTGGTTCCCTCCGCGTAAACACGGTCACCATCTACCTGTATCCGGAGACCTTCTGTCTTCATATCAATATCGCAGTCCGGCTTTTTCACAGCTACCATATCCATATGCCCCTGAAGCATCACAGGTGCATGATCTTCATAGCCTTCTGATGCCTCCTTTACCATGATCACATTCCCATATTCATCCCTGCGGTGTGCCAGATGATGTTCCTCTGCAAAGGAAACCAGATAATCGCTGATCTGCTGCAAATTACCTGATCCGTGCGGGATCCTGCAGATTTCCTCAAAATAGTAAAATACATCCAGGGGTTCCAGTTTTTCAAAAGCTCTCATAATCATCTCTCACTTTCACTTTTAAAAAAAGACCTTACCATTTCTGATAAGGCCTTTGTTGTTTTCTGCTTTATGCGATGTTCTTCTTTGCAAGCTCTGCAAGAGTCTTGAATCCCTCTGCATCATTTACTGCCATCTCAGCAAGCATCTTTCTGTTGATATCTACTCCAGCAGTCTTCAGTCCATACATGAATTTGCTATAGGACAATCCGTTCAGTCTTGCTGCAGCATTGATACGTGCGATCCATAACTGTCTGAACTGACGCTTTCTCTCCTTACGTCCTGCATAAGAAGATGTAAGTGCTCTCATTACGGACTGCTTGGCTACTCTATACTGTTTGCTTCTGGCTCCTCTGTAGCCCTTTGCAAGCTTTAATACTCTGTTATGTTTTTTCTTGGCATTCATACCGCCTTTAATTCTTGCCATTTCTTATTTCCTCCTTACGGCTGTTATCAGTACCCACCCTTACTTATAAGTAGGGCAGAATCTTCTTCATATTCTTTACATTGGTTGCATCTGTAACTGCAGCTTTTCTTAAGTTTCTCTTTCTTTTAGTCGTCTTCTTGGTTAAGATATGGCTCTTGTAAGCTTTACTTCTTTTTAATTTACCCGTTCCTGTAGCTTTAAAACGCTTTGCAGCAGCACGGCTGGTTTTCATTTTTGGCATAACTGATTCCTCCTGTATTTCAGTGTGATTTCTTACTGACTGCCGTCTTCCGGCATTCATCTATTTTAACTGACGATTACCGCTTCTCAGTTAAAAACATGGTCATACTTCTTCCTTCTACCTTAGGCGCCTTCTCTACTACACTGACATCTGCAAGTGCCTGTGCAAAATCATCCAGAATGTGCTTGCTGGATGCCATATGTGCCATCTCACGTCCTCTGAAACGTAATGTCACCTTAACTCTGTCGCCCTTCTGCAAAAATTTCTTGGCTGCATTCACCTTGGTATTCAGGTCGTTGGTATCAATGTTGGGGGATAAACGAATCTCCTTTACATCGATCACCTTCTGTTTCTTCTTGGCTTCCTTTTCCTTGCGGGCCTGTTCATATCTGAACTTGCCATAATCCACAATCTTACAAACTGGCGGCTTCGCTGTAGGTGCTATCTTCACAAGGTCAACCCCTGCTTCTTCTGCAAGCTGAAGTGCTTCCCTTGATGACATGATGCCAAGCTGCTCACCGTTCTCCCCGATCACACGTACTTCCTTATCTCTGATCTGTTCGTTAATGAATAATTCGCTAATGGTTTTTCCCTCCTACAAGAAAAAAGTGGATAGCATAACTATCCACTGAACAATCACCTGACCAATTCTGCAGTTCTCTGCAGCCTTCATCCATGGTCCGGAACTTTGTGTACACCTGTCAGCCCATTTGCCACAGGGTGAGAGTGGATACTCTGCTTGTTTATGTGTTCCTCACACGCTTATATAATATAACATCCTGTATTTCAGATGTCAACACCTAATTTTATTTATTACTTGCTGTCTGTACCTCATCATCTTTGACCAGCCGGATCTCCCCGTCTGATACGTCAAAATCCGCCATCAATTCATCATCATCTGCCTGGCTGTAGGTAATCGTGTAGGTATCCTCCGCCATTACCAGGTAGGTAAGCTGCTGGATCGTATTATCCCCCAGCTGATATGTACTTCTGATCTTGTAAGCAGGCACTTCATCAAGACTCGTTTCCTCAAAGGATTCAATCTGGATGCTTCCTTCCTGTCCTGACTCTTCAAGTGCATCCTCCATGATCTTCAGATATTCCTTCTCTGTCAGGGAATCTGATACATAACCGTCTCCCGTCCCGTCAAAGGAGCTGTAATAAATATTGGAGGAATCAAGCGGTGCCATTTCATGTACATACATACCAGGAACCTCTTCTGATTCATGATACCCCTCCGGGATCATCACTGCACAGTAGCTGACATCTTCTCTTCCGTTTGCTGCCGGCACTTCCTTTAATTCAAGCTCTTTCATTTCTATGTATCCAGAACCTTCCTCCCCATCAAGAGAAGACGTCACCGTCACAACTTCCTTCTTACATCCACAGATACCAAACAGCATCAGCGCTGCCAGCACACAGATCCCCCTGCGCCCCCATTTTCTGATCTTCATATCATTCTCCATAAATCGCCGTTAATGCCAACAACTCTATTTAATCACAAATAGTACTTTCGTTCAAGACATATCTTCATAATTTTGTAACAAAAATGCAACAAAGCAGAAAAGGTAATCTCATGCCCGTACGATCTGACCCTGTCTGTTCCCTGGCTGAAACTACCCTTTCTCTTTTACCTTTCACACATTTTCCTTATTTCTATTTCTCTTTAAAGGTAGCGCATGAGGTTTCCCTGCAGCCCTTGGCACCGCAGCCCCTGATATCCACATGCTCCGCACTGCACCTGTAATTTTCATTGTACATACATTTCACAGCCTCACAGTCTATGCTGATCATTCTGCTCGGATGCTCCAGTGCACTTGTAAAGCTGTCCTTCTTTCCGTCTGTAAAGCTTTCACAGCAGGTAGAATCCGCATTTTCCGCACGCTCACCACCCACACAGATATCACCTTTACAGCAGCAGCTATCCTTATTATAGCCACAGTTCGTTACTCCACATTTTAAATCTGCCATACTACTAAACCTCCTGATTCGTTTTGCTCATAGTTGCATTTATTAGTATGGCTGTTCTTTCATAAACTATTCAGATCCATATCAGTACTGGTTATTTTTTTAAAATCATCTGATGAAAAGCAATAGCACCTAGTAGTTCTGTCACTGGTATAAATAAATCCGTTTTTCAGATTTTTCAGTGACAATGTTACCTTCAGCACATTTTTTCCTTCCAGCTGCTCTACGGAAAATCCTGTGATCCTGTAACTCATATAGGCCTTTTCATCCAGTGTGAAATAGTCTTTTCCTTCCATAACAAGAAGTCCGTCCTCAACGAAAAAGCAGGCAGGATTTCCTTCCCTGTCATAAAAGGAAACTCCTTCCCCAAGATCCTCGCCATCCCGGTAAACCCGTCCGATCCGGATCGCCTCCTCTTCTTCTGCCCTGGCTCCTGCCAGTTCTCCCGTCACCTTATCAAGGAGCGTTTCACTGACAGTAGAAGCATACATGGTTCCGGACAGCTGCGCATGTACCATGATACTGGATGAGATCACCGCGGCTGCCGCTGCCAGGAATATCCCCATCAGGGCAAAGGTAACAACAAGCTCCGCCAGAGTAATGCCTGCATTATCATTCTTCAGCTTCTTCACCTGCTTCCGCCCCTTCCTCTGCCGTCTTTTCCTCCGTGCCATAATAATAGATTACGCCGGAAAGCCCGTCCTTCTGTGCCCGGTAAAGTGCGGCATCAATATAAAAGCTGCCCTCCTTTCCAGAAAAGACAAGCTTCCCGTCTCCAGAGGCTGCACTGTCCTGCATCTGTGAGAGATAAAAGGACTCCACCAGCTTCCGGTTATTTATCTGCATATCCCTGGCATCCATCATCATATTCTGCGATACCTTCTGTACTTTAAAAAAAGCAGTTACAAAAATCATCAGTAGCGCAAAGGATATGATCACTGTGATCATGGAGGTACCTCTGTTATCCTCCCTAGCTTCTGCTTTCATGTTCCCACCTCCAGCTTTCATAGCCGTTCCCGCCTGATGAGCTAAGACGATAGACGTCCGTGATCACGCAGGTCTTTTCCTTGACTGTAACTCTTGTCAATATGGTCAGCTTCTCCGGAGCAGTATTCTCCCCGCTCGTTGTCCAGTATAAGGTAAGGGCTGTATCTGCAATTTCTCCGGCAATGCCAGTATTTTCCATGTTAAAAACACGGAATGCATTTTCCCTGCTGTGGATCTGATCCCCATTTTCTTCATAATAAGGCCAGCTTCCGCTCCGGATCTCATCCCTGACATAATGCCACAGGGAAGTCTGTCTCACATTTTCTGCCCGGTCCATGTCCTCTGACAGCTGATCCTCATAATGGTTTTTCTCTGACGTAAGCTGCTTTTCGATCTCCTCTGAAAGACTCACAGCCAGGATCCGGCACTGCTCCTGTGCTGCCGTTCCTGCACTGTTTTTCATCAGTACAGATGCTGTCAGAAAAAGAGACAGTGACAGTGCCATAATGATCGCCATGACACAGATGACCACTATCGTCGTCACACCTTCATTTTTTCTGTACACAGAGGAGCACCCCCTTTCATTCCAGGCCATAATATCCGATCAGATATTCACTGCGGTAATCCTCTCTTCTGTCACAGATATTGACCCTTCCATTTTTATTTTGGGCTGTATAGGTAAATGAATTCTTTCTGTCACTGTACAGAACACTGTAGACGATCCCTGTCTTTGGATCATATTCCAGCGCGATTGCAGCGGAAAGAACTGCTCTGTCAGTCATATAGCTTTCAAATATACCATACAGCATCTCATACTGTCTGCTTTCCAGATCTGTCTTTCCTTTATACTCTCCCTGCAGATACTTTTCATAGGTTTCCCGCGTTCCTGTCAGGCAGTAGATCCCATTCCGCTTTGCGGACAGTCCCCTTTCACTTTCATCTGCTGTAATTCCCTCCGGTGTCATGATCCCACCAAGGGAAACCGGACTGTCTGAAACCTCCATAAGCTCCGGTAAGGTTCCTCTTACACTGTAGGAGGTAAGCTGCGCCTGTGCTACAGCAAAGAGCGTCTGTGCATAGCTGTTCTGTCTTTTAAAATCTGCATAGTCCTGATAGGACAAAACCCCTGCAATTCCGAGGGACGCCAGTATCAGCAGGATGGCAAGGCTGACGATCAGCTCTGCCAGCGTAAAGCCATCATTTTTATTCTTCATAGTAAGCTACCTTTGCTACTTCTTCTACTGTTGTGATGCCTTCCCGTAAATATTGCATGGCACACTGCTTCAGTGTCCTCATATGCTGTCTATTAACTGCGTACTCCTTGATCTCCTCCGATGACGCATTCTCCATGATCATCCTTCTCACCTGCCTGTCGATCTGAAGGATCTCATGTACAGCAACCCTGCCACGGTAGCCGGTATAATTGCAGGCCGGACATCCACATGCCTTTTTTACATAGGGTACCCTCTCTCCAAGTATCCGTTCCTCTTTTTCTGTCAACTCAGCAGGAACAGCACAATCCCTGCACACCTTTCTCATCAGTCTCTGGGCCACCACCCCGACCATGGAGTTCGCGACCAGATAAGGCTCCATGCCCATATCCTTAAGCCTCACTACAGAGGAAGCTGCATCATTGGTATGCAATGTTGAAAATACAAGATGTCCTGTCAGCGCTGCACGTACGGAAATAGATGCTGTCTCACTGTCTCTTGTTTCCCCCACCATGATAATATCCGGATCCTGACGCAGAAGAGCACGAAGTCCCTTTTCAAAGGTAAGCCCGGCCATAGCATTTACCTGCATCTGATTCACTTTGTAGATATTCTTTTCTACAGGATCCTCGATCGTGGAAATATTCACATTCTTTTTGGAAAGCTCTTCCAGAACCATATATAAGGTAGTAGTCTTACCCGATCCTGTAGGTCCTGTCAAATATATGATGCCATTTGGAGAATGCAGCATTCTGGAAAACCGTTCATAGTCCTCCTGAAGCATTCCCATGGTATCACTGTGGTCAATCCTGGTATTCCCTGACAACAAACGAAGAACAGCCTTTTCACCAAATACTGTCGGAATAATGGAAACACGGATATTCAGACACCCATCCGGCTGTCTGCTTCTGAAATGGCCATCCTGCGGTCTTCTTCTTTCTGCAATATCCAGCTCAGACAATATCTTGATCCTGGCGATCAGTGAATTATGGACACTGTTCTTCAGTGTCACATATTCTATGATCGTGCCATCAATCCTCATTCTGACTAAGGTTTTATCCTCAAAGGGTTCTATATGGATATCACTGGCTCCTGTACTGTATGCCCTCTGGATCAGGCTGTTCAGAAGATTGATCACAGGCGTATCATCATCTCCGTCCTCGATCTCCATCTCTTCTATATCCGGCTGTATATTCTCATTTGCCTTAAGTGCTGCATTCTTCGCTGAGATCTCCGTATAATAATACCGGATCGCCCGTACAAGAGAAGCCTTTTCACACAGATAGATCATTAATTCCTGCCCTGTGATCTGTCTGACATCTTCAAGACCATAAAAATTTAATGGATCATTGACAACAACCTTCAGCCTTCCCCCTTCACTTCCTACAGCAAGGATCCCGTATTTTTCTGCAGCCTGTCTCGGGATCCTGCCAACTGCCACAATGTCAACAGAAAGATTGTCAATGTCTACTACCTGACAATCCATCTTGGCAGCCATAGCCTGCAGCATCTGGTTTTCTGTTATGTATCCCTGTTCGATCAGCACCTCTCCAAGCCTTTTTCCGTCACTGCTTTTCTGTACCAGCAGCGCCTTTTCCAGATCCTTTTCTGTCAGATACCCCTGTTCGATCAGTACATCTCCGATTTTTAAATTTTTGCCGGTTATTGTTTCCATGTTGTGACCTCCAGCTATTATTACTTACACATATAAATTTCCAATGTCAGAGTCAGACTCCCTGTATTTTCCACCCATTCAACAGCCGCAATACTGATCGCCGGGTAGTTTTCTGATATATCGGTAAGCAGAGCTAACATATCTGCCCTGCTCCCCTCTGCACCTCCAAGCACCCTGACAGCATAAATACCTGTCTGGCCTTCGATCTTTTCCTCCCCAGCTATTTCTGTTGCTGCCTTTTCTGAGTACTGGTACCATTTCAGATCACTTTTCGTATCCGGCATGGTCACCGTCAGATTCTTTATCTGCATCCTGTGATTTAAAAGAAGTGTCGTTACCATCTTCTCCGCATCCTGGCTCTGCAGGTTCTGATAATATCTCTTCAGGGTTTCCTCTAGCTGTTCCCCGGTTTCTTCTTCTACCGTTCCTGCATCCTCAGCCAGGGCTGCTCCAAGATCCATTACCACTTCCTGATCCTTCGCCGCAGTGATCTGTCTTTTCAGATCACTGTTTTTATCTGCCAGCGGACGCAGCACCAGAAAAGCAAGCAGAAGAAGGAGCAGAACTGCCACCAGGAAGGAAAGAAGCCTTTTATCACTTTCTGTTATTGTCATATTCATGGTTCTCCCCCTTATCTTCCTGCACCCTCTGTCAGACAGCAGACAACATGGATCGTATAGCTTTCTGTGCTATCTGCATAGGTATAGCCGCTGTACTCTACTGATTCAAAAATATCTTTTTCCTGTAATGCCGCAATGAAGCCGCTGATCTGTCTTGGATCTGCTGCCGAAGCATTCATTCCTATCACACCACTGTCCCGGTTAAAATTCTTCAGTTCCACTGTAATTCCATTTCCCATACTGCCTGTAATCTCTCTCCATATGGAAGCGTCAAAGGTTGGATAGCTCATCAGCTTCTCCCATGCTTCCTGTGCATCCCTGATTCTCACCTTCATCGTCTCCACCTTTGTCATAGACAGTTCATAGCTGGCTTTCTTTTCGGCAAGCTCTTCATTTCCCATCGTTTCCTGTATCTGGTACAGCTTCTCCAGATTTCTGTAATAGCTGCCGCCAAGGCCGGCTGCCGCTGCAAGGACAAGTACCAGCACACACAGGGACGGGAGACAAAGCATGAATCTCTCATACTGCTTCTTTTTCTTCTTTTGTTCTCTTTTGATCTGTTCCAAAAAGGAAGTACCTTTTTCTTCCTGAAGAAGGATTCCTGCCGGATAGATAAAATCCGGTTTCTTCTTCATAGACCGCCCAGGGCAGACCACCTTATCTGCATGGTAGCAGTCAAGCTCAGGATTTTCTCTTTTCAGCACTGCCGCTCCCTGTCCGCAGATATAGAATTTCTCAAGAGGCTCCTGCAGCTTCTGGGCAGATGCAAACTGTGACAGCTTCCCCTGGATCGCTATAAGCTCTTCTGCCAGCTCTTCCTCTGTTTCTGTCCTGAAAAGCCTGTTTTTCTGGGAATAAAAATAAACACCTCTGTCAAAAAGATAGCTTCCCACCTCCTGTCCATCCAGTACCTGGACAAGGCAGGTCTGTTTCTGTATCTCCGGAGAATGGGAAAGCTGACATACAAGGCTTCCCGTTTCCGAATCAATAGAGCCAAGTCCTATTCCCGCCTTTCTGAACAATTCCAGATAGGAAAGCAGAAACTCCTTACTGACAGCAGCTGCCATGATCTTCTGCATCCCCTTCCTTCCCTTTTCCTCCAGCACATAATAGGAATACAGGATATCTTCTTTTTTATTCTCAGCAAATTCCCTTTCGATCAGCTTCCGCAGCTCTCTGTCAGAAAGCCTTGGAAACTCCATAACCTTATGGTTAAACTGACTGCTCCCGATCACCAGTGCCACTTCCCTCGACGGGATCTTATTTCTGGAAAAGAAGTTTTTGATAAACGGAAGAAACGCTTCTTCATCTGTAATAATTCCATTGATTATGCTGCCGCCCGGTGCTTCTTCCTGCCACACCCTGCGGGCCATGATCTTTCTTCCCTTTTTCTTTACTTCCACTGCCTGGACAAGCTGATTTGACAAATACAGAATGACTTCCATACCTTCACCCCTTTTTCCAATTAATAATATACACTGGTACCGATTGCTGAATAGGAATCATAGATCGGCATCATCACTGCGATCATGATAAACCCGATGATAACAGCCATACATATGATAAGTGCCGGCTCCAGATAGCTGATCAGCCGTCCCGTTGCCATCTCTGACTCATAATCAAAGGCATCTGCCAGTGAATCCAGCATGACAGCCATATCACCGCTTTCTTCTCCTACACGTATCACCGAAGACAGCTTTTTCCTGAACCCGTTGATATGGTCTACTGCCTCACTGAGACAGTGTCCCTCCTTCAGAAGACTGATCACTTCATCAAACTGTCCCTCTATATAGCTGTTTCCAATCGTCCTTCTTGCGATCTGCATGGCATTCACGATTGGAAGCCCTGAACGGTACAATGAGCTTAACGATCTTGCAAATCTCGCCGTATAGATCACGGACAGAAGCTTTCCTGCGACCGGTATTTTCAGCTTCCATTCATCCCTTTTCCTCCTGACTGCCGGTATCCTGAAAAGCAGGAGGAAAAGCAGCACCAGAATGATCAGGACGGCCAGCAGTCCTATGCCATGTGTGCCGATAAAGTCACTAATTCCAAACAGGATCCTCGTCGGCAATGGTAATTGCGACATGTTATCAAACAGCTCTGAAAGCTGTGGCAGAATAAAGCTCATAATGAAGATCACCATCAGTACAGACATAACTGCCAGTATTTTCGGATATGTGACAGCACCCTTGATCCTGGTATCCAGATGATGTTCCTTTTCATAATGAAGAGAAAGCCTCATTGCCGTACCACCCAGGTTTCCTCCGTTCTCTGCAGCCCGGTACATATGGATCATCAGCGCAGGAAATGCTCCCTTCTGCTGCTCCATGGCATCTGACAGAGCTTCCCCCTGTCTGACAGCCTTCAGCACACCTGTCAGAATCTCCCTGTCTTTCTTCTTCCTGGTCTCCTCCTGGGAAAGTATCGTCAGACAACGTACCAGAGGTACTCCTGCTCCAAGCATATCAGAGAGTTCTCTGTTAAATTCAGAAAGCATCAGAGGAGATAACTGATGATAACTTCTGCTTTCCTGCATATCTCTTGCATCGATCAGATATTTTCCTTCCATCTTCAGCTTCTGATACAGCTCCTCTTCACTTACAGCCGACATCTCCCCGGTAACTGCACGTCCCTTTTTATTTCTTGCCTCATAATAATACCTTGCCATCCGGACCCCCGTTTCTTTTCCGGCAAATCCTCTCTTTGCCCTGATTAAACCACAATAGCGGTGCCATTGACACCGCTAATCCTCATCTTATCTTACTGTATAACTGTCCACATACCGTCTTTCAGGGTAACGGTAATGCTTCCATACTGCACAACAATTCCATTAATGGTATAATATCCATGATTGGAAGCTGCTCCTTCTTCTGACAGACTGTCACTTTCAAAAGATACATCCAGGATCTGAGCATCCTCTGCATCTGCCATTCTGAGAATCCGTTCCTTATCATAATCAGTCAGACTGTGATCCGCACCAGCCATGGTACCATCCCATACCGCATACTTCTCCGACTCGATCGCCTGTGCTGACATATACACGCTCCGCGCACTCAATATGTACTGCTTACCCTTGGCCTCATCAATCCACCCAAGAAGGCTTGGTACAAGTATGGCCGCCAGAAGCGTCAGTATAACCATCACTACGATCAGCTCTACCAGGGTAAAGCCTCTGTTATCTGCAGCATCTGTTCTGTATACTGCCCGATTGCTTTCCTTAATGTTCATTTTAATTCCCCCATTAAGTACTATTTTATCGTGGTTTTGCCTCTTCGTCAATCGTTAATGCGTAAAGATTAAACCAGTAGCGTTCGATCATCGCACTGCTATCTTCCCTGACAGAAATTCCTGCTTCCTGCCATTTTGCCACAATTTCCTCTCTTGCCTTTCCACTTCCAAGGAAATATACCTTCCTGCCTTCTTTTAGAAGCTCCTTCAGCTGGCTGATCCCGGCTTCATCAGTAAATTCTCCTTCCGCAAGGTCATGTACCTCCGGAAACAGTTCCTTTACCAGCTCTTCTGCCCTCTCATACCACAAATAGGAATCCGATCCTTCATAATATGCCATCACAGCCTGGAGCTGTCCAAAATTAAATATCGTGACAGCATCCTCTTCTGACAGCTTCGCGAGAACCTCCTGCGCCTCTTTCATCTGCTTCTGCTTCCACATTTCATTTCCGTAGAATGCCCGGAAATCACAGCCTCCTATTATCACAAAAAGCAGCAGGACTGCCGCTATGACCGCTGACTCTGCCTTTTTCCTCTTCTCCTTCTGTCCCGTCCTGTTTTCTTTGTTCTCCCCTCCCGTCAGGAAGTCTTCTACTCCACAGCTTCTGTTTCCCAGAAATACTGCCAAAGACAGCCACATACACGGCATAGCCGGAACCATATACCGGTATACAAAAACAGGCTTTATAAGGACAGATGCCAGAAATCCAAAGATTATGATCCCGACAACAGGCATCAGACATCCAAGGGAAAAGGAGACTGCCATTCCTCCATTTCTTCTCTTCGAAAACAGCAGAAAAATATCCCCAAGGACTTCTCCTGCAAAAAGAAGGAACAGCACTACTGCCATCACTGCACTGACTTTTCCAGATGAAAAATCCGGTGCAAGCAGAAATTTCACGCATCCCCCAAGTGTCCGCAGGGAGACCGGCTGGATCCAGTAGCTTTCCTTCACCTGGCTGACCTGTCTTGTGACTGCCGCAAGGAGCCATGGCAGATAACAGACAACGCAGACTGCTGCACTGAAAAAAAAGCTCCGCAGTTCATTTTTCTGCTTTTTCAGAAGCAGCATGACCAGGACATACAGATAGACCATACAGGCTGCCACACAGGCAAAATAATGGGTATAGCAGGCACACAGAGCAGCTCCTGTCAGAAGGATCCAGTTCCTCCGCCTGCCTTCTGTCAGAACGCCAAAGGCTTCTGTCATAGTCATCACAACGAACAGCGCCGCATAGCTGTACATCCTGATCTCAACCGTGTATTCTGAAAGTCCCGGCATGGACATGGTCAGGAAAAAGAACAGTCCAGCGCTCAGCGTACCAAAATACTTTTTTACAGGAAATACTGCCAGCAGCAGCATACAAAGAAAGGGCAGCCAGGAAACCAGCTTGGCAGCTGTCACCTGCATGGCTACTGTACTTTCCGGTACAGCTGTAAGAAACAGCTTCAGGATCAGATAATACAGTGGCGGATGTACATCCCTTGCAGTTATGGAGATCAGCTCCCATACCGGCTTTCTGACAAGCCCCAGAGAAAACACTTCATCATACCAGATATCGCTGCCCACACAAAGAAAAGCAGAGCTTACCAGCATACCTGCGCCAAGCAGAAAAAACAGGATTCCCGCAAGTTCCTTTTTGCTTTGCTTTTCATTCATATAAACAGCTCCTTAAAAATTACTTCTTTTCTTCTTCTACTTCTTCCTTGCGGATCGCCTTGGTCCTGATCTCCTCTGTGATCTGGGCAATAAACTCATCCAGAGGCTTCACACCCTCATCTCCGGCAAAGCGGCTTCTGACAGATACTGTCCCGTCCGCCTCTTCCTGCTGTCCGACAACAAGCATATAAGGCAGTCTGTCCATTCTTGCCTCACGGATCTTAAAACCGATCTTTTCGGAGCGGTTATCTACTGTAACATCCACATCAGCCTTTGCCAGTGCTTTACGAACCTGTTCTGCATAATCAGCATACTTCTCAGAAATAGGAAGGACACGGACCTGCTCCGGGCAAAGCCATGTCGGAAACTTACCGGCATATTTCTCGATCAGCCATGCCAGTGTTCTCTCGTAGCATCCCATGGAAGTTCTGTGAATGATATAAGGACGCTTCTTTTCACCATTCTGATCCACATAGTACATATCGAAGTTCTCTGCGATCGCACAGTCAAGCTGGATCGTGATCATGGTATCTTCCTTGCCATATACATTCTTTGCCTGGATATCGATCTTCGGTCCGTAGAATGCAGCTTCACCATCAGCCTCTACAAAGGGCACCTGCTTCTCCTCCAGCAGCTTACGCAGTACCTCCTGTGTGGACTCCCAGTAATGCTCATCTCCCAGATATTTCTTCTTATTGGCCGGATCCCATTTGGAAAGGCGGAAGGTTACATCCTTTTCAAGGCCAAGCACTGACAGAACGTAATATGCCAGATTAAAGCAGTTGGATAACTCTTCCTCTGTCTGGTCAGGACGGATCACATTGTGTGCCTCTGTGATAGTAAACTGACGTACTCTGGTAAGTCCATGCATTTCACCGGAATCCTCAGAACGGAACAACGTGGAGGTCTCACTCATACGGTAAGGCAGATCCCTGTAGGATTTCTGGGTATTCTTATATACATAATACTGGAACGGGCAGGTCATGGGACGAAGCGCAAATACTTCCTTGTCTGTTTCTTCATCCCCAAGGACAAACATGCCATCCTTGTAATGATCCCAGTGTCCGGAAATCTTGTAAAGATCACTCTTGGCCATTAGGGGAGTTCTGGTTCTGACATAGCCCCATTCCTTATCCTCAAGGTCTTCAATCCATCTCTGAAGCTTCATGATCATCTTGGTTCCCTTCGGAGGGAAAAGAGGAAGTCCCTGTCCGATCACATCTACTGTAGTAAACAGCTCCATCTCCCGGCCAAGCTTATTGTGGTCACGTCTCTTGGCATCCTCAAGCTGCTCAAGGTAGGCAGCAAGCTCTTCTTTCTTGTTAAATGCCGTACCATAGATTCTCTGCAGTCTTGCTTTCTCTGCATCTCCTCTCCAGTATGCCATGGAAGAAGAGGTCAGCTTGAAGGCCTTGATTCCCTTTGTGTTCATCAGGTGGGGGCCTGCGCACAGGTCAACGAATTCTCCCTGATCATAGAAGGAAATCTCTGCATCCTCCGGAAGCTCCTCGATCAGCTCTACCTTGTAAGGTTCTTCTCTGTCTTTCATAAACTGGATCGCTTCATTTCTCGGAAGGGTAAATCTCTTCAGCTCATGACCTTCCTTGATGATCTTCTTCATCTCTGCTTCGATCTTGTCAAGATCATCTCTTGAAAAAGGCTCATGCTCAAAATCATAATAATATCCTGTATCAATGGCAGGTCCGATCGCAAGCTTTGACTGTGGGAACAGTCTCTTTACTGCCTCTGCCATAACGTGGGAACAGGTGTGGCGGATCACACGCAGACCCTCTGGATCAGAAGCTGTCAGGATGTTCAGGCTACAGTCCTTATCTACTACAGTACGAAGATCTACGACCTCTCCGTCAAGCTCTCCTGCACAGGCTGCCCTGGCAAGTCCTTCACTTAAATCTGCTGCGATCTCATATACGCTTTTGGCACTGTCATATTCTTTTACAGAACCGTCTTTTAATGTAATTTTCATCTCTCTTATCTCCTCTTATTTTATTCTCTGTTCTCTTCTGCTTTCTCGATCTCGTCCCAGTCACCGGCCTTTTTCCCGGCTTTCAGACCGTTGCCGTAGGGACTGTTATTGCCATTGTTGCTTCCGATGGTCGTATTTTTTCTGGGAGAAGTCAGAAGTCCAAAGACAATACCTCCCAGAATACCAACTGCCATGGCAAGCACAAACTCTCTGTTGGAAATGGTAGTGGTACCTGCCAGAAATGTTTTCAGTTTTTCGATTTTCTCTTTCATAGTTTTCCTCCTGGTTCAAAAATATTGCTTTCCCTGCGTCACCGTGAAGCCGCTTGTTTTTCTGTGGTGCGTATTAAAAAATCCCATGCACTACTGTCGTAATACATGGGACGTAAGAAACGCGGTTCCACCCTGCTTGCTTCCTGCGCCTGTGACGTCTTACAGAAGCCTCTCAAATCCTGTAACGTAGGAATACGGACCTGATTGGGGTCACTCCGAGGTAGTTTTCGGATGCTTCCTGCAGGAACATTCTCAGCACAGATATCACTATCTGATGTTCTTCTCTGATACATTCCACATCGTACTCTTCTCATCAACGTGTTATCTTTAATCTGCCATTATCATATGACACTTTTTCAGATCTGTAAAGACCAAACCTGAAAAAAATTATTTAATGGAAAATTTATTTATTCCGACCGCAGCATTTCTTATACTTCTTACCACTTCCGCAGGGGCAGGGATCGTTGGGATAGATCTTCTCCGGCTTTACGATCGTGGTAGAAGACTTCTGCTCCTTGTAAAGAGCCTTACGCTTGTCCTCATCAAAGATCTCTTCCCATTCAGGAAGCTCGTACAGCCAGTCAGCACCTGCTGCTACCATGTTCTTGTAAAGAAGCTCCTTGTCAAATCCAAGGCTTACCTCAGTGTCCTCTTCCATTTCTTCGATGGGATTGGCAGCCTTTAAGCTGTCATTGATTCCGTCCAGGAAACCTACCATTGTCATCAGGTCAACACTGTATTTATCTGCCAGTTCCTTTACAGTACCCTTTACTTCTTCATCGGGATTCTTCAGAAGGATAGCATAGATTTCTTTCTCCTTCTGGAAGTAAGCACCCCAGAGTCTCTGTAAGTCTCCTTTATTTGCTGTTTCTGAATAGGCCATATCACGCCACTTTTGCAGTAATGCCATAAAACTCGTCCTCCTTGTTCATGTATGCCTATTATATAACAGTTTATCAGAAAAGTAAAAATTTTTTTCATTTTCACGTATAAACCTTATTTTTACGGTTCATACTATGATTACAATCAGTCACAGGAACCCCCTCCTTTGACGATTGCAAGGTAACCCGCTTACGAAGGATAAATGAAATACTTATCCTCCCCTAAAATTCCCGGGACTGCAAAGGCGCAGTTCCGGGGATTTTTATTTGATCCCGTAGATCAGGCCTGCCCCGCTGATCATCCATGGTGTCTGGATATATCCGGGCACAAGGCCATCCTGCTTCTCAATATTGCCGATATAATGCACCTCCTGAAAGCCTGCCTTTTTCAGTTCTTCCACAAACTGCTCCATATCACCGTACAGCGCCTTCTGTGCAAACATATCCTGCAGAGCAAATGCACCGCCTTTTTTCAGGACACGGAATGCCTCTCTTACCACATCTCTTTTATCCTTTGCCGTCCTTACCTCATGGAATACAAAGTTGCTGACAATGGCATCAAAAGTTTCATCTGCAAAATCAAGGCTTGCCGCATCTCCCTTCTGGAAGCTTACTCTGTCAGAAACCTTTTCCACCTTTGCATTCTTTTCACACTGCTCCTTTGCATAGCTCCACTCTTTTCCCCAGTAATCCATTCCTGTCAGTTCTGCCTCAGGATAGGTAAGGGCGCAGCGCATGGTAAGGGCTCCTGCTCCGCATCCGATATCCAGCAGTTTTCCCTTTCCGTCCCAGGGCAGATGATTTACCAGATACTGATGTACATCTCCCATTACATCGCCTTTGTTAAAATCAAAGGCCTCACGGCATCGCCACATATAAAGCGTATACGCCAGAAGGATTACAAGCAGCACTCCTGTAATCCAGACCGGTACAGCCACCTTTAAAACTGCTGCAAAAACGATCGTCAACACAGCCAGCACAATATCTCCGGCCCACATAAGCTTCATCATATTTGCCGGTACCCAGTTTCCATAATTTCCTTCCTTAGATAACATGATCTTTTTTCCCTTCATCATAATCTCCTTCCTGCTTTTCAGCATAACATTTGTTATAATCTGTTATGTAAAAAAGTCCGAGGCGTCTGCCCCGGACTTCAATTACCACTATGTTCTGTTTTCAGTTGTCTGACGAGTGCCTCAAACCCGGCATCACAGTAGATGCCAATCTGTCTTGCCAACTTCTTTGTTTCCTCCAGTGTATATTCTTTTCGGATGATGGTGAGATAACTCTCTACCCGCATTCTGACGATCACATCCAAAAGCTTCTCATCCACATCTGATATTCCATATTTTCCGAAGAACAGGAGAAATCCCTGCCTCAGCCCTTCCTGAAGCTCTTCAAAAACCTTTTCATAAGCGGTTCCCGCTGTTCCTTCCAGAAGGATCTGACATTCTTCCTTGTAATTCCAGAGCATCTCCAGCATCTGCTCATCTCCGTCTGCACTGGATGATTCTCCTTCAAATTCTTCCATGGTGCTCTTCTGTACCATGGCACTGAAATAGGTGATCACCGGCCTTAAGATCTCATCCAGGAGCTGTTCCTTATTTTCAAACTGAAAATAAAACGCACCTGTTGTCACACCTGCTTGTTTGCAGATATTCCGAAGGCTTGCACCTTTGTACCCATATTTCAGGAACTCCTGTTTTCCCGCCCTGATGATCAGTTCTTTTGAATTTTCTCTGTCATTCTGGTTCATAACATTTGTTATGTTAGCATAGACTAACTGTTTTGTCAATCCCTCCGGGTTCTTCTCCACTTCACTACTTCATATCTTTTCTTCAGTTCCCGGACAACCCGGTTGCTGTCCCCCGACCTGATCACAATATCATATTTTCCCTCAATGCTGCCAAAGGTTACTGTCTTTTTCAAATCCAGCATAGCTTTCAGGTATTCCGTCATATGCTCCCTGGTTGCATTTTTATTATAAATCTTAATATAGGAATAACCCGGATAATCTACGGAGTCATATTTCAGGATCTTCAGTTTTTCTGTCAGCCCTTTGTTTTTCAGCACCTCATAAAATTCTTCTATGATCTTCTTTTCATAAAGCATCATAAAATAAACTACATTTTCCTGCTTCATGGATTCGCTTTTCACATAATTGCGGTAAGACGATTTTCTCATCTCCCGGACGAGGGCTTCGTGCACCGGCTCTCCCGTTTCTTCATAAAAGATCATAAGCATGTCATCCACCACCACATTGGCAAAACAGGACAGACCATGCTTTTTGACCAGACTCAGCACCTCCATGCTCATGGAGTGGGATATCACATACACCTTCAGATAAGCATTCTCATTGATATCATACAGCACTGCCCCGTCCATGGCGATCACCGGAAGTTTCAGCCTGATGTCCTGCATGGGCTTCATCAGAGATGCCGGTGTTCTCATGGTAGACAGGGTAAAGTTCGCTCCTTCATCCAGCATCCGGTTCAGTTCCACACGGCTGTAGTCGCTTAAATTGTCATCTCTGGAAAGCAGCGTATCATCCAGTCCTGATATGAACAGGATATCCTTCTGTTTTTTCCGTGGAAGGGAAATACAGTTCACCCCTATTCCCACAGCGATTCCGATCACCGTATCCAGAAAACGATTCCATACAAAAAGATAGGGATTGGCATCTGTCATATGGTTGACCACGATGCTTAAAAATACCACACAGGAAAAATAGGAGGCCTGTTTCTTTTTGATCACAATGGTAGTGTAGAGCACCGGTACGATCATGGCAGAGATCAGTACGGCATTGAATACCTCCAGTGCTTTTCCGGTAAATGGGATCTTCTCCATGATCAGGAGCACAATCAGTCCATAGATTGCTCCGATCGTGGTACCTGTCAGTCTCTGCAGTGCATTCTTTCGGCTGTTTGCCACATAGATCTGGATACACCTCAGCGCCGCCAGATGGGAATAAAATACAATGCCGCTGCTTCCCCGAAGAAAGGAGATCAGATAACAGATGGCGATCGCTGTCGCCGATTTTACAATACGCATACCAATATGAGGAAACTGTAATCTTTTTTTCATCCTGTTCTGCCTTTCCTGCTACACATTCCTACAACGTGAAAGAATCCTGCTTGCTGGATTCTCCGCCTGCGGTGGGTCACTGTAATTTCCTGTGACGTAAAAAGGCGTCCAGACCTCATGGTCTGAACGCCTTCGTTCTTTTTCTTAACCAAGAATAGCCTGATCACTCAGGAATTCATCTCCGCTTGCTGCCTCAAACTTATGAAGCAGGTCTTCTACGGTAAGCTTCTTCTTTTCTTCTCCTCTGATATCCAGGATGACATGTCCATCCTTCAGCATGATCAGTCGGTTGCCATGCACAATGGCATCCTTCATATTGTGAGTGATCATCAGCGTAGTCAGCTTGTCTCTGTTCACGATCTTTTCTGTGGTCTCCAATACCTTGGCTGCTGTCTTGGGATCCAGTGCTGCTGTATGCTCATCAAGGAGCAGTACCTTAGGCTTCTGAAGTGTGGCCATCAGAAGTGTCAGTGCCTGACGCTGTCCACCGGAAAGCAGGCCTACCTTGGAGGTCATACGCTCTTCCAAAGAAAGATCAAGGCTCTTTAACAGCTCCTTATATTCTTCCCGTTCCTTCTTGGTGATTCCCGTTTTCAGGGAACGGCTCTTTCCGCGGCGCTTTGCTAACGCCAGATTTTCTTCGATGCCCATGGTGGCTGCTGTACCGGTCATAGGATCCTGGAATACCCTTCCCAGGTACTTCGCCCTCTTATGCTCCGGAAGCTTTGTAACATCAATACCATCGATCACGATCCTGCCCTCATCGACCGGCCACACACCGGCAATGGCATTCATCATGGTTGACTTACCGGAGCCATTGCCACCAATAACAGTAACAAAGTCACCATCCTCAAGTGTCAGGGAAAAATCATCCAGCGCCACCTTTTCATTTACAGTTCCTTTATTGAAGATCTTGGTTACATTCTTAATTTCAAGCATGTGCCTTTCCTCCCTTCTTTGCAGAGGGCTTCGTGAAATATTTTGCCTTCCAGTAGGGTACTGCCAGGAAAATACCAACAACCACTGCTGACAGAAGCTTCAGAAGATCTGTATCGATACCGAGCCAGATTACAGTCTGTACCACGAAATAATACAGGATGGAACCAAGCACAGCAGCAAGAAGCTTCAGTCCGAAGTTCTTGAAGATCTTACCAAAGATTGCTTCCCCAATGATAACAGCTGCCAGTCCGATAACGATAGCACCACGTCCCATATTGATATCCGCAAAGCCCTGATACTGACAGAGCAATGCCCCTGATAGTCCCACAAGACCGTTGGAGATCATAAGTCCAAGTACCTTGGAGAAATTGGTATTAATTCCCTGTGCTCTTGACATATTGCTGTTACAGCCTGTGGCACGGAGCGCACATCCCATTTCTGTTCCAAAGAACCAGTACAGAATGGCAATCAGAATAATCACAACAACAGTAACAACAAAAATTGTATTTTTATAGAAAGGGACATTCTTTACATAGCGGAGAGCTACGAGAAGGTCATATTTATCAGCACCGATCGCCTGATTGGCCTTTCCCATTATTTTCAAATTAATAGAATACAGTCCAAACTGTGTTAAAATACCGGCCAGGATCGCAGGTATTCCCATAAAAGTGTGAAACAGTCCTGTCACCAGTCCTGCCGCCATGCCCGCCAGTGTCGCTGCCAGCATGGACACATATACATTGTGGCCGGAAAGCATCATCATAATGCAGACCGCACCACCGGTTCCAATAGAACCATCTACAGTCAGATCCGCAATATCCAGGATCCTGAAGGTAATATAAATACCGATTGCTGCGATTCCCCAGATCAGTCCCTGGGCTACAGCTCCCGGCAATGCATTGAGCAGATTTAAGAAATTCATTGATATCCTCCCCGTTACATCATTTTTCTTTTAAGAAAGGCAGCAGGGAAGTTCCTGCTGCCCGTTTCTTACTCTTTTTCTGTCTGTGATTATTCCTCAATTGCCTCATAATCATCAGGCACTGTAATGTTCAGCGCATCACAGATCGTCTTATTGTACTTCTTTACGAAGTTGGGAGCGTACTCTACCGGCATGGTAGAAATATCTTCTCCGTTCAGGACTCTCACTGCCATCTTGCCGGTTGCAACACCAAGATCATAATAGCTGATAGAAAGGGTTGCCACACCGCATCCTGCACAGATACCTTCTTCTCCTGTCACTACAGGAATGCCTGCGGGCTGGAAGATGTTGTTGATGATCTCTGTATTGGAAGCTACGGTATTGTCAGTAGGTACATACAGTACATCTACTTCACCGGATGCTGTTGTTGCTACGGAAGCAAGGTCATTGGAGTCTGAGAATGAATAGTAGTTGCATGTATATCCCATCTCTTCCAGATATCCCTTAATGGTATCTACCTGGTACTGTGAGTTTGCTTCTGCGGAGCAGTATAACAGACCGACAGTCTTGGCATCAGGGAAAAGCTCCTTGATCATATCTGCCTGTCCGTCAAGAGGTGCCAGATCAGAGGTACCTGAAATATTACCGCCCACTGTACCACTAAAATCACTGATATCCAGTGCCACGCCATACTCGGTAACAGATGTTCCAAGAATCGGGATCTCTGTTGTACCGGTTGCAGCTGCCTGAAGGGCAGGTGTTGCATTGGCAAGGATCAGGTCTACATTGTTGCTGACAAAGCTGTTGATGATCGTAGCACAGGTATTTGAATCACCCTGGGCATTCTGCTCATCAAAAGTAACACTGTCACCGAACTCTTCTGTCAGGGCATCCTTAAAGCCCTGTGTTGCTGCATCCAGTGCTTCGTGCTGAACGAGCTGGCAGATACCTACAGTAAAGGTCTTGCCATCTGCTGCAGCAGTATCTGCTTCTGCAGTCTCAGCTGTTTCTGTTTCATCAGCTGCCTCGGTTGTTTCTGCTGCATCAGTTGTCTCTGAAGAAGTGGTATCTGCAGATCCACATGCAGTCAGAGCAACCATAGCACCGGTTAAAAGAAGTGCTAAGAATTTTTTCATAATTTTCTCCTCCTGTTTCTGGCGGCTTTATCCGCCACGTGGTATAGTATACCGCTTCAACTCGTTAAAGTCAAATAGATTTCTCAGTTTTCTTCCTTACGCAGTGCTTTCTGATGGTACATACGCTTGTCTGCCTCTTCAAATACCTCCATCAGCGGATCCTCAGCTCCAGTCTTCACTGTTCCAAAGCAGAAGCTGCACTGCTCTCTGACCTTCAGAAGGATCTGCCTTACCTCCTCCTCTGAAAGTCCTCTGGTCAGGATGATGAATTCATCACCTCCAAACCGTCCGATCACTGCACTTTCCCCAAATCCTGCCGACAGTGCCTGCGATGTCTGCTGCAGGATCCTGTCACCGTACTGATGCCCGTGCAGGTCATTGATCTGCTTGAAGTGATCAAGATCCACCAGGCTGAAATAATAGATCTCCCTTGGGGCTTCCACCATATATTCACGCATCTTTTCAAAGGCAGCTTCCTTCCGGTACAGTCCCGTCAGTCCATCTGTCTCCGCCCGGTAATTCAGCTTTGCCTTCTCCATATATTCTTCATGGATATCCTGGATCCTGCCTATCACACTGATCACTTTTCCTTCATTATCAAGGATACTCTTATAGTGTGTCCGGTGCCACCGGTATCCGCCTCCAGATATGGAAGAAAGATATTCCAGGTTTTTATCTACTTCCCCCTTGCATGCTTCCTGAAGCGCCTCGCAGAACATTTTCTGGTGGCTGCTGTGCACAAACGGTGAATTTTTCATATATACACTGTAATTCCTGACTTCCCTGCGCTTCTTGTTTCCCGGAAGATTATAGGAAAATACCATGGTATCCTTCTCCGGATAATATTCAAACAGAAGCCCCATGGCTGTTGCCTCCAGGATCTTGTACCTCTCCTGCTGCAGTGTCAGTTCATCATTGATCTGCTTCAGCTCCCTGACCTGGGCTTCGCTCTCCTTTTCTGCCGTAATATCCGAAATTACGGTCAGATAAATAGGATTCTTCCCGATGTGGTTTTCAAGAGGCTCTCCCTTGACCTCAAACCAGCCGATCTCTCCATTCTTGCGATAGCCTCTTATGATATAATAGATCGATCTGCCCTTCGGTGCATTCTCAGAGATACAGGCAAGAAAGCCTGCTGCATCCTCAGGTAAAAGAGTAGATAACACATCCTGTATCTCTTTACCATAGTCTTCCTTGCTATAACCAATGCACTGAAAATAGGCATCATTCAGATACAGGGCACGGATGGATTCCCCAACCTCAAACAGTCCGATCCCCGCACGGATATTTTCAAGAACGCTCTGAAGGATCTCATTGACATTATCCCCAAGATAACGCAGCCTGTGATAATCATTTATATCAAGATTATCCGGTTCATTTTCTCTTTCCATATATCTTCCCCCGATATGTATTTCTTCTTTTCCACATACTTTTATCTATTATAAACCATTCAGGCAGGATTCTGCAATGTTAATATTCGATTCCCTTTCTTGCCATTACCCCTTTATCAAAGGGATGCCTGCGCTTTTCCATTCTGGTAATATAATCCGCACTCTCCATAAGGAAATCTGCCGGATCCCTTCCTGTCAGGACAAGCTCACATTTCTTCTCCCCGGCTCTTTTCAGCAAAAGCTTCAGCCTGTTTATGTCGATCAGCCCATATTCCACGGGATAGGTGATCTCATCAAGCACGATCAGTCCTGCTTCTTCTTTCTCCTGGAGCATAAGCAGCTCCTCAAGCAGCCTGTTGTGGATCCCTGTCAGCTCCAGCCTCTCTTTTTCTGTCATGGACTTATAGAATCCGAAATCCTTTTCGCTGCGCAGGATACGCACCCCCTTTATATTCTCAAGGCTGTGCAGCTCACCGGTATCATTTCCCTTCATGAACTGGCAGAATACAGTCTTTTCTCCCCATCCATTCATCCTGATGAGCTGACCGAGCGCCGCTGTGGTCTTTCCCTTTCCATCCCCGCAGTATAACTGGATCATATCTGTTCCCCCTTCCTGTTTTCTTCCCTTCTGTACGGACAGCTTCTTTTTTCACAGGTCTGGCAGACACTCCGGCAGGCATTCCCTTTTTCCCTTGTGAGCTCCGCATAGAATACTACACTTTTTCTGGGAACCATACAGAAGCTTTTCAGGCACTGCACCGGAGCACCAAGCATATCCAGGATCTTCCCAATGTCCGACAGTGGATATGCTTCTTCGCTTCCAGGAAAATGAAACTCCTTTACCCGGTAATCAGTAGTTTCTGCAAGCATTCTGTCATATGCTTCATAGCTTTTCATCAGGATCTCATTACTGATCACCTCTGCCATGTAAGCTGCTGTCATATTTTCCCTTTCCCGGTATCTGTCCTGCAGACGATCCACCCCTTCTCCAAGGGTAAGGACACTGACCGTCACCGGTCTTTTTCCTTCTACTTCTTCCTGAAGCAGTTTACTTGTAAAGCTCCCCTTCCGGCCACTTTCCCGTACTATCTCCCCGGCAATACGGGAAAGCTCCGGCAGGTCTTCTCTTCCATACCCGTTTTTCCTGGCAGCTTCCTCAATAAAATCAGCCTGCTGGCAACGGGAAAGAAGCTGTTCAAAGGGTGCGATCTTATGAAGTGAAATGACTGCCATCGTTTCCTATCCTTTCTCCTGTATCCCGTAAAGAAGAGCATTGCAGATGGCTGCTGCCACATTGCTTCCTCCCTTTCGTCCTCTGGCTACGATGCAGGGCACCTCCTCTTTCTTTTCAAGTATCAGCTCTTTGGCTTCAACAACGTTGACAAAGCCAACCGGCACACCAATGATCCCGGCAGGCTCCACACATTTCTTCGCCATCAGCTCATACAGGCTGACAAGCGCTGTAGGTGCATTTCCAATGGCAAAGATCAGCGGTTTTCCAAGTGCCGCTGCCCGTTCCATACTGACAAAGGCTCTGGTACAGCCTCTCTCCTTCGCTTCCTCCGCAACATCCTCATCACTCATAAAGCAGTATACTCCGCCCCCATATTTCCCGAGTGCCTTCTTATTGATCCCTGCCTTAGCCATCTGGGTATCTGTTACAATACAGGCTCCCTCTCTCAGGGCTTTTCTGAGCTTTTCCACCGCGCCTTCAGAATAATAGAGGTTTTTCACATAGTCGAAATCCGCTGTTGTGTGGATCACGCGCTTTGTCACCATTTCTTCCTCTGCAGGCAGGCAGATCCCCCTGTGCTCCAGTTCTCTTCCGATTATGGCAAAGCTCTCTTTTTCGATCTGTGCCGGCACCACCTCCCTAAGTGGCTGCTTCAGGCCGATGATCTCATAGATCCTCCGCATATCAAGACAGCTCCTCAGTGTATCCGCCAGTATATCGAGCTGTCTCTCCCTGTACTGCTCATAGGTCTCCTTCTTTCCCTCCCGATATGGGAGCTTCTTACGCTCACACAGCATTCTGACAAAGGTACTGCAGAATGCCTTTTCATCAAATATCCCATGCAGATAGGTACCTGCCACATTCCGGCAGACACAGCCATCCTCTTTTCCCTGAAGGATCAGAAAGGGCTCTGCCCCTTCCTCACGGACACTCTCCCCCATATGGATCTCATAGCCTTTTACTTTTTTCTGTGACAGATCAGAGAATTCTCCGGAAAGGATACTGCATATTCCTTCTGTCCTGGTTCTTGTCTTCTCCCTGGCAAAAGCAGTATGCACCGGCAGAAGTCCCATTCCTCTGCATGTTCTTTTTTCACCCTCTGTACCACTGCTGTCCGTGATCGTTCTTCCAAGCATCTGATACCCGCCACAGATCCCGAAAATCAGTGTCCCCTTTTCTGAAAGACGCAGGATAGCTGCCTCAATTCCATTTTCCCGTAAAGCAAGCAGGTCGCTGATCGTATTCTTACTGCCCGGCAGGATAACGACATCCGGGTTTCCAAGCTCTTCTCTCTTCTCTACATAACGTACTGTCGCATCCTCCTCCACCGCAAATGCCTGGAAGTCGGTAAAATTGGACAGTTTTCCCACGTGGATTACAGCAATATCGATCTTTTCGCCCTTTTCCCTCTGCCAGAGCTTTTCCGACAGAGAATCCTCATCTTCGATATCAACATCCATGTAGGGGATCACACCAAGCACTTCTTTTCCACATTTATCATAAATCTGCTTAAGACCGGGAGTCAGCAGCGAAGCATCTCCCCTGAACTTATTGATCAGAAGTCCCTTGATCCTGTCCTGTTCCTCTTTTTCCAAAAGCTGCACGGTTCCGATCAGCTGTGCAAACACACCTCCTCTGTCAATATCCCCTACCAGCAGTACCGGTGCATCTGCCAGCTCCGCCATACCCATATTGACAATGTCATCCTGCTTTAAATTGATCTCTGCCGGGCTTCCTGCCCCCTCGATCACGATCACATCATTCTGCTCTGCCAGATTGTCATAAGCCTTCCTGATCTCAGGAAGATACTCTTTTTTATGCCGGAAGTATTCCATTGCCTTCTGGTTTCCCTGTACCTCACCCATAACGATAACCTGGCTGCCCATATCCGTCACCGGTTTGAGCAGAATGGGATTCATAAGGACAGACGGCTCCTTTCCACAGGCCAGAGCCTGTACTGCCTGTGCCCTTCCCATTTCCAGTCCTTCAGTGGTAATAAAGGAATTGAGCGCCATATTCTGGGATTTAAAGGGTGCAGTTTCGTAGCCGTCCTGCCACAGTATCCGGCAGAGTCCTGCAGCGATCAGACTTTTCCCCGCATTTGACATGGTTCCCTGTATCATTATGGCTTTTGCTCTTCGTTTCATTTCCCTGCTTCCTTTCCTGCAAGAGAATACAATATCTCTTTCAGCCTCTCATTCTCTTCCTGTGTCCTTATACAGATCCGGTAATATCCCCTGGAAAGTCCCTTAAAATTACTGCAGTCCCTGATCAGGATCTTCCTGTCAAGGAGTGCATCCTTAAGCCCTTCCCTTCCATGGAAAAAGAGAAAATTGGCACTGCCAGGATATACCCTGTCAGCTACGGTTTCTAACAGCAAAGACACCAGCTTTTCCTTTTCTCCCCGGATCAGTTCCCTTGTCTTTTCCAGATATCCTTCTGCTTTCAGTGCTGCAGCTCCCGCCAGCTGCGCCGGCAGCGATACATTCCATGGCGGCAGCTTTTCCTTCATCCGTCCTGCCAGCTCTCTGTTCCCCGTCATAAGATAGCCAAGCCGCAGCCCCGGCATCCCATACACCTTGGTAAAGGCTCTTAATACGGCCAGATGAGGAAAACGGACTGTTTCCCCCTTCATGCTAAGCGCCGGTTCCCCGGGCAGAAAAGGAAGAAAGCACTCATCCACGCAAAGAAAGGTTTTTGTTTCTTCACATCTCTCTGCCAGTCTCACAAGCTCAGCCTTTCCCGTAACAGTGCCTGTAGGATTACCGGGATTGCAGAGAAAAACAAGGCTTGTCTCCTCCGTGATTCTTAAAAGCAGTTCCTGAAGGGGCAGGATAAAATCATTCTCTTCCTTCAGATACAGGAACTCACAGGAATGATCTGCTGCCTCAAGGGCATTTTCATATTCCTGAAAGGAGGGCGCCGTCAGAAGCGCCCTTCCTGCCGGAACTGCCCTGCACAGCGCATAGATCAGTTCTGCTGCCCCGTTTCCTGTAAGGATCTCCGTCTGATCCGTGGTTCCTTCAAAGTCCCTGATCCCCTGGATCAGATCCCGGCAATATGGATCCGGGTAACAGTCTGAAAGAAGGATTGCTTTTATGGCTGCCTGCCGGCTTTCCTCTGGCATGCCAAGGGGGTTAATATTGATCGAGTAATCCAGCTCTATTTCTCTGCCATAGCGGTCACCGCCATGTACATAATCCTTCATATCCATTTTCTTCCTTTGCTCTTCCACATTCACAAGATCACCTTTCCATATAACGCCATGCAGAGAAACAGACAGGCCATGCAGCAGAGATAAAAAAGCACTGTTGTCATAACAAGCAGCTTCCCCGCCCGTCTGATATCCTCCCGTTCGATCCTCCGGATGGGATCTCCGATAAAAGGCTTTTCATACAGCCTCCCAAAGTAATAGGCATTTCCTGCAAGCTGTACCTGCAGGGCACCTGCACAGACGCTTTCTGTCTGGGCTGAGTTTGGACTTTTATGCTTCCGCCTGTCACGCTTCCAGACATGTACTGCTCCCTTTGCATCCATACGGAGCAGAAAAGCAGCGGCTATCATGAACAGGGCTGCCAGTCTCGCCGGAATATAATTCAGAAGATCATCCAGTCTTGCTGCTGCTCTCCCAAAATATAAATATCTGTCATTTTTATATCCAACCATGGAATCCATAGTATTGACTGCTTTATAAAAGAATCCGCCGGGAACGCCAAGCAATGTCATATAAAGAAGAGGTGCGATCACACCATCTGACGTATTCTCTGCTATGGTTTCCACTGTGGCCTTTATGACCCCCTCTTCTGTTAGAGCCTCTGTATCTCTCCCTACGATCATGGAAACCGCTTTTCTGCCCGCAGCAAGTCCTTCCTGTAAAAGCGCCGTGTACACCTTCATGCTTTCTGCCTTCAGGGATCTCATTGCCAGAAGCTGATAGCAGAAAAAGCAGGAAAGAAGCAGATACAGTCCATGATGGATATGGTCTGCAAGATACAGGATCCCTGCCGGAACCGCTACAGAAAAAACTACCGTACCAAGCACAAGCAGTCCTCCGGCAAACAGCTTCCTTTTCTGATCTGCTTCCCTTTCTCCGGATATACGAAACAGTCTGTCAAGGAGCCATTCAAGCCCGGTGATCAGCTTCCCGATCATCCGCACCGGATGGTACAGCCAGACCGGATCTCCAAACAGTGCATCCAGCAAAAGTCCTGCTGTCAGGATCATCATTCTCTCTGCCATTATATGCTGCCATACTGTCATATTCTTCTGATCTCCTTCAGCCTGATCCTTCCGGATCCCACTTCTTCCGTCACCTCTGCCCGGAAGCCTTCTGCATTCCCGATCTGCCAGTCATAATAATCCCTGTGTGGTTCTGAAAATCTGTCAAGAACCGCCATGATCGTTCCCCCATGCACCACAAAGACCACTTCTGCCTCCTCAGACATAAGCTTCCGGAGCTCTCCTTCAAAGGCACTGCTGCATCTTTTCGAAAATTCCTTTTTACTTTCCCCTCCTGGGAACGGTGCTTCTCCCATGGAATCAAGAAATCGCTGGTAATCCGCTTTTCCGTTCAGCTCCTCATAATTCTTATATTCAAAGGTGCCAAAGTCACATTCTCTGAAATCCTCTACTACAGTCTGCTTTTCTCCGGGAAACAGAATCTCTGCACTCTGCCGGCACCGGAGCATGGGACTGACCCGCAGATGCGGTTTCCGGCATCCGTCCTTTTCCAGCCGTTTCTTAAGGGAAAGCAGTGGCTCATCCGCCTCCGGGAGGAGCACTTCCTCTGTACTTCCCACATAACGGTGTTCCAGGTTTCCCTTCGTGACACCATGCCGGATCAGATATACCCTCATTTCAGTCTCTCTCCTTCACCGCAGACCACACGGTAAAACTGCTCTGCCTCTCCTGCCAGGTAGCAGTTTACCCTGCCAACAGCTTCCCGGTATTTCCGTTCAAAGGCATCTATGGGAACCAGTCCATACCCTACCTCTGCACTGATGATCACCGCATCCCTGTTTTCTCTAAGAAAGTCTTCTGCCTCTGCCAGCGGATCCTTCCCGGAAAGCAGTTCTTCCCTTATGGTTTCCTCGTAATGAACCACGATCTTCTTTCCCTTGAAATGTGTTTCTGCAAAGGCTCCCTTACCCTGAAAGGCACCACCTACAATAAATATCATCGGCTTTTCTCCTGTCTGTCTTTTACATTCCAAATAACACTGCCATAAACAGCATGCAGATCTCACAGAGCTGCAGAAAGTGTCCCGCCAGATCCCCGGTCACCCCGCCGAACCATTTATAAGAGGACACCCGGTAATATACGAAGCAGGCTGCCGCTGTCAAAACACAAAATATGCCGGCAAGGGGTCTGTAAGCTACCATCAGCACCGCAAGCAGCACTGCTTCTGCCAGCAGCACCCATTTTACGTAACCACCTGCACTGCCGGCAAAGGAAGCCGCCATGCCATCTTCCCTTGCTTTCCTGAAGATCAGAAGGGACAGGGCACTTAGGGCTCTCTCCATGCCATAGATCATAGGAAGCAGCAGAACTGATGCCTCAGTCATATTTAAGTACAGCAGCGTGGAAATAATAAAATACAGGGAGCTGTAGATCACAGCAAAGGCACCTGTATGAGGATCCTTCAGGATTTTCAGCCTCTCCTGCCTGCTTTTGAAAGAGCTTTTGGCATCCACGGTATCCAGGAAGCCGTCCATATGGATCCCTCCTGTGACCAAGACCGGCAGAGCACACATAAAGCCTGCCCGGATCAGGGGAAAAGTCAGATCGGTATGTGGCAGGATCACCGGCAGAAAGGAAAAGAAATGCATAAGCAGCCACTGGCAAAGTCCAATTACAATACCGATCAGCGGAAAAAAGCAGAGGCTTGCCCGCTGGTTCTTTTCTGAAAACTCCACATTCGGCATGGGAATCCTGGAATATGTGGAAAATGCCATAATAAGTGCTTTCAAAATGTTTCCTCCTGTTTTCTGTCTGTCCGTTTTCCGGTTCATCCCGTTTTCCTTTTATTTCTTCCGTTCCACAGGGATCCCACAGATCACCTCTGTCACACTGTCTGCCGCCCTGGCAAGCAGACAGTTGCTTTTTCCAAGGAGCTGCAGATACAGCGCCGTTTCCTGCGGAAATGCAATTCCCTCTGAAAAGACCTCATTAGTCACCACGATCACAGCTGCACATTGCCCGGCAAGCCTTCGTACCGGTGCTGCGATCACCTCTTCCACACAGAAAGGTGCACTGCTCTTTTCCTGCAGCCGTCCTGTCTTTTCATACATCTCATTAGCCAGAAGATTTGAGAGACACTCGATCAGGAATACATCCTCCTTCTCTGCTGTCAGCCTGGAAAGATCCGTATGGCATTCCCTTGTCACAAAGTCCTTGTCCTTCCGCATCCTGCGATGTCTTCTGATCCGTTCCTGGCATTCCTCATCATAGGGTACCATGGTAGCCACATAATAAAGAGTGCCTGCCGGGTGCTTTTTCTTTTCCTCTATTGCCAGCTTTTCTGCAAAAGCACTTTTGCCGCTGCAGCTTCCGCCTGTCACCAGTCTGAGCATCTTTCTCTCCTCACTGCCTCATTCAAGCCCACATCAGGCTTCCGGTATTTCTTCCTGAAACCGTTCATAGCTTCTGATTTCATAGTCGGTAAAGGTTCCCATCCTTTCATAGACCTCCATGGCCATGGAAAGCAGCGGGAACAGAGTAAGCGCTCCCGTTCCTTCCCCAAGCCGCATGCCGGCCCGGACAGGAGCCTGCAGACCAAGAGCAGAAAGCGCCATGGCTCCGGTTCCTTCCCCTGACATATGGGATGGCAGCAGATAATCCGTCACCCGGCAGTCTATCCGGTATGCCGCAAGCGCTGCAACACAGGAAATCGCACCATCCAGCACTACCGGCATTTCCTCCTTCACTGCTCCCAGAAATACACCAGCCATCATGGCGATCTCAAGACCGCCTCCTTCTGCCAGCAGCTCCTGCGGATCCGTATGGTGTTCTGCCCGTATCCTTGTGAGCGCCCTTTCTACTGCCCGGCACTTTCTCTCATAGCCTTCACAGGAAAGACCGGCTCCCTTTCCTGTCACCTCTCCTGCATCTTTATTCAGGTACAGTCCGGCAAGCACACTGGTTGGCGTGGTATTGCCGATCCCCATTTCTCCTACTGCAAGAATAGTATAGCCCATCTCCTTCAGCTCCTTTACCAGTGCCTTTCCTTCCTCCAGTGCCCTTCTGCACTGCTCTCCTGTCATGGCTGCCTCCTTCGTAAGGTTTCCTGTGCCCTCTGCGATCTTCCGGTCTGCCACTGCATCCCTTCTCAGGGTTCTGTCCCGGTAGTATTTCCCCTTCATGCCGGCATCTACCGGATATACATCCACACCGGCTACCTCCGCCATATAGTTTACCGTAGAATTTCCTTTCGCAAAATTTTCTGCCACCACTCTGGTCACGCTGCTGTCAGTCTGGGTCACCCCCTCCTCTACAACGCCATGATCCGCACATAGCACAAGAAGTGCCCTTTTCTCCAGTGGATAAGGCTTTTCGGATCTTCCGATCCTGCACAGCTTCACCACCATATCCTCCAGAAGTCCAAGACTGTCAAGGGGCTTTGCAATACTGTCCAGATGCTTCTTTGCAAGCCGCCCTGCCCGGTAGCTTTCACAGGCACGAAGGAAGCTATAGAGCATCTCCGGATTGCTTTCATAATAAAAATGAGGGAATCCTGCTGCCATATGTGCTGTATATATCATACAGGAATAGCTTCTGTCTGAAAGCGGCTTTTTCGCCGTAAAGCCATCCCCATTGTTACTGCAGTCAAAATAATGGAATTCATGTCCACGGATCGATACCCCTGCATCCCCAAAAAGTCCTGGCTTTTCTGCTGCCGCATCCAGATAACCAAACCTTACGGAGCTCTTCGTCTGAAATCCTTCTCCATCAAGCGCCCCTGCCATGTCAAAGGTTTTCCCTTCATAAGTCAGGTTTTTCTGTAAGTAAAGAAAGCCTCCGCATTCGGCAAGAACCGGCATGTTTCCTTCGCAGGCCTTTCTTACCTGATTTCTCATGGAGTGATTTTCAGAGAGTGCCTCTGCATACAGCTCCGGATAGCCTCCTGGCAGGATCAGACCATCTGTTTCCTCCGGCAGCTCCTGATCATGGATAGGAGAAAACGGGCAGACCTCTGCCCCCATTTTTTCAAGGAGCTTCCTGTTCTCTTCATAAAAGAAGCTGAAGGCTTCATCCTGTGCCAGTGCGATCCGGACTTTGGTGGAAAGCACCGGCAGTGATCCGCTTTCTCCTGTCTGCAATTCCGGTGCTGTTTCTGCCACAGCAAGGATCCCCTCGAGGTCCACCGTCTTTTCCAATGCATCCCTAACCTCTGTGATCCAGGTATCAAATCCGGCAAGCTCCTCAGGCTGCAGCAGTCCAAGATGCCTTGACGGCACGGAAAGCACCGGCAGCTCCGGCAGATAGCCAAGGACAGGCAGCTCACACTCCTTCTCGATCACTGCTTTGATCCGTTCATAATAAGCAGGAGAAACCCTGTTTAAAAGCACACCCGCTATGTGACTGTCTTCCCGGTAGTCCCTTATTCCACGGATCAGTGCTGCCAGGGAAACACTGGCTCCCTTTCCATCCACCACAAGCAATACCGGCGTCTTCGTGAGCCTTGCCACATCATAGGTACTGGCCTTTTCGCTGATCCCGGAAAGTCCGTCATAAAAGCCCATGACTCCCTCGATCACAGTCAGGTCACTCTGTTCCATTTTGTCTGTCAGGATCCCTCTCAGAGTATCCTCACCGGTAAAATAGCTGTCCAGATTGCCGGAAGGTACTTTAAGCACCTTTCTGTGGAACATGGGATCAATATAGTCAGGGCCGCATTTCATGGCAGCCGCTTTGATCTGTTTTTTTTTGCACAGTGCCAGCAGTCCACAGGTAAATAATGTTTTTCCGCTTCCGCTCTTTGGCGCAGCCAGCAGAATCCTTGCCTGTTTTTTCATTTCTCTCCTCCAAATGCTGCGATCCATACCGGATTTTCACTTTCTGTCAGATGGTAAATGGAAAGCTCTTTTACCCTTGTAACCTGTACCTGAAGCAGTTCCATATTCCGGCAGCGTGGATTTTCCCTTTTCAGCTTCAGCAGTATTTCCAGCGTTTCCAGGGTAATGGCATTTATCACGATCCTTGCCCTGTCATTCTTCTGCAGCACTGCTTCTACGATCTCAGTCAGTCTGCCGCTGCTGCCTCCGATAAAAGCATGGGTCGGTGACGGCAGCTCCTGTAAAGCCTCCGGTGCCTCTCCCCTTATCTGTAAAAGATTGGATGCCCTGTGCTTTCTCGCATTCTCTCCGGTAAGGGCATACGCTTCTTCCTTCTTTTCTATAGCGTATACCTTTCCTTCCGTGGCAAAAAGTGCTGCCTCAATTCCCACAGAGCCGCTTCCGCTTCCGATATCATAAACGATGCTGTCCCTTTTCAGGTTTAATTTGGCTAAAGACAATACCCGGATTTCTTCCTTGGTCATAGGCACCTTTGCCCGGCTGAAAGAATCATCCGGAAGTCCCGGAAGGCTTCTTCTGTCTGTACCGCTCTCTGTTCTTTCCAGTAAAGCTATGGTAAGACTGTCTGTTTCCTTCCCGATAAAATCCTCTGGCCGCCCCCTCCTGATCCGCTCCTCCGGATAGGAAAGCCTCTCTCCTGCAGTGACCCCTACATCAGAAAGTCCATAGAAAACCAGCTTCTCGCACAGCCCGGAAAGCTGGCCTCTGCCACCGAGCAGAGCACAGACCTTCTTCCCTTCCAAAAGCAGCGGGATCAGCTCCTGCTCCCTTCCATGACAGCTTACAAGTGCTGCTTCCTCAAGCGATAGTCCAAGTAGTGACAGAAAATAGACCGGAGAAGAAATACCCGGAATACGACTTACATGGAAGCTCCCTGCAAGGAGCTCTTCCATGCCTTTTGCCCCGGAAGAAAAGCCCACATCCCCGGAATACAGAACGGCTGCTCTTTTTATGCCGCTGTGTTCCTTAAGATAGGCTGCGATCTCCTCTTTCCGGACACTGATAAAGCAGGGCTTATCTTCCGTCAGCACCTGATGTGCCTCCTGAAGCATCCGTCCGGATCCGATCAGCACCTCACAGGACCCAAGCACCTGACGGGTTTCCACAGACAGCAAGGAAGCTCTTCCAGGCCCCATGCCAATGAGATATACTTCTCTGTCTGTTTCCGGCACAGTCCCATCCGATGCCTTAAAAGCCACGCCTTCTAGAAGCTGGCAGGCCTCCTGAAGCGTCATGGTCTGCTTTTCTGCATCCTGTCCTTCCTTCTTTTCCGGGCATTCTGCCTCCGGTCTTTCCACCACTATAAGGGTTGCTCCGGCTGCCCTGGCCGCCCTGCATTTTTCTGCAAAGCCTCCTTCTTTTCCGGAGCTTTTCGTCACAAAGTACCTGCTTTCCACACTCTTCAGCATGGCTTCATTCAGTTCTTCTGAAAAAGGTCCCTGCATAGCGATCAGATGTTTCCCTGAAAATCCAAGGGAAACGGCCTTTGCAATGGCTTCCTCCGAGGGCAGGATCCTTGCCGTGCAGCGTTCCTTAAAGTTCCGGAGCTTTGTATATTTCTCCAGTTCCTTACTGCCTGTAGCAATGAAAATCCTCCCTTCCGTCTCCTGCAGGAAGGAAACTGCCTCCTCCACACTTTTCACAGAAACTCTGTCTTCCCCGGCATCCGTGGCTTCCTCTTTTCGAAGGATCCTGACATAGGGCAGAGCCAGCTTTTCACAGGCCTTTCTGACATTCTTTGTCACCAGCTCTGCATAGGGATGAGTCGCATCCATACAAAGCTCTGCCTGCCATGAAAGAAGAAGCTGTTCCATTTCTTCCTCTGTCAGATTGCCCTGATGTACCGTAAGAAAAGCGTTCTCCTTCAGAAGCTCTGCCCCGTATTCTGTGGATACGCTGACAATTACCGGTATCTGTAATGCCGCAGCCTTCTCTGCCAGCACTCTTCCTTCTGTTGTCCCACCAAAGATGACAAGTCTCATACCCTGTTTCCTTCCTGATTTTCGATCCTGTACCCTCTTTTGGTTACCATTTTATCTCCTATCCTTCTGGTCGTACTGTTCCCGATAAACACCGTGGTGAACATATCTACCTGTGCCTCCATGAGCTGCAGAAGGGAAAGGATCTCTGCTTCTTCTCCTTCTCTGCCAATATTTCTCACATAGCCACAGACTGTCTCCCCTCTTTTATAACGAAGAAGGATCTCACAGGCTTTTTTCAGATAATCCGGCCGGTTATGGCTGGAAGGATTATAAAGGCAGATCACAAAGTCTGCCTGCGCCGCCAGTGCCAGTCTCTTCTCGATCAGCTCATACGGCGTCAGGAGATCGCTTAGGCTGATTAATGCAAAATCATGGGACAGAGGTGCACCAAGTACTGCCGCACCGGAAAGGGCAGCCGTCACACCCGGAACCACACGGATCTCCACTCCCGGATATGCCTCTCCCATTTCATAAAGCAGACCTGCCATACCATATACACCGGCATCTCCGCTGCAGACCATAGCTGTCGTCCTTCCCTCCTGTGCAGTAAGAAGTGCCTTTTCACAGCGTTCCTTTTCCTGCCTCATTCCGGTAACAATGATTTCCTTTCCCTTACATAAGGCACGGATAAGCTCCATATATTTCTGATACCCTACAATCACCTCACAGGAAGAGATCACGTCCCTTGCCTCTGCCGTCATGCCTTCTTCTTTTCCAGGTCCGATGCCTACTACATAAATCTGCTTCAAAATACGATACTCCTCTGATATTCTCCTACTGCTGTGGTCACACCATTCTCTGCCCGTTTGCCTGACAGGAGAGCTGCACCTGATGCCACTACGCTGCGTTCACAGACATTATCTACACCTGTGACCTTTTCTACAAAATCTGACGCAGCAAAGCTGCCCATCTGAATCTGCAGCTGCTTTGCAGAATAGGTCATAAAGGGAATCTGCTTTTCCCGGCAGAAGGCAAGGATCCCTTCTTCCTCCTGCTTCAGGTCAATGCTTGCCACACCGGCAATTGCCTCCTCTGAAAGACAGAGACTGTGCAGATGTGCAGTGACTGCCTGCCGGATCATTTCCTTATCAGTTCCCTTTCTGCAGCCAATACCAACTACAATATTCTTTGGCAATAGCTGCAGGCAGCATCCCTTCTTTGCAGCTCCGGCAGCTGTGTATACCCTGTCCGAGATCAGGATACGCTTTTCTTCCCTTTCAAGACCATTTTCTTTTCCCCTGCTTTTTTCAAGAATCAGCTCTTCCGGCACTTCTCCTTCTACAGGATAGCTGCAGTCAAAGAATATTTTCTCCCCCTGGAGGATCGCTGCTGAAATTTCCTTTGCGCACTGGAAATCAGTCAGGACAAGGCCATTCCTTCTGGCAAATTCATCAACAGAAAAGCATCCCTCCCGGTCTGTGGCTGTAGTGATCACCGGGATCATCCCCTTATCTGCCATCAGTCCGGAAATTTCCTCTGCCAGCGTATTGGCTCCGCCAAGATGACCTGAAAGAAGGGAAATACAGAACCTTCCGGTTTCATCAATGACAAGGATAGCCGGATCCTTCGCCTTATGTCTGAGAAAGGGTGCAATACTGCGTACTGCAATTCCACTGGCACAGAAAAAAAGAATAGCATCCTTATCCGGGAACCAGCTTCCTGTCAGCTCCGTCACAGTTTCAGCCATGGAAATGGAGGAAAGTGCCCTGCACTTCACCTTATATTCCAGCTCATCCTCCGGATGCTTCTGCTGCCATCTTTCCCTGACCAGGATCATCAGGTCATATGCTGCTTCACTGCAGGCAATCATTCCTGCTCTCATAGCCTTTCTCCTTTCCGGCATTCTGCGTGTCCATCCCCTTCCGATATCCGGTAGTAAAACAAGGATCATAAAGCTTCGATCTTTCAAAGCCACTGTCTATCACATTTCCCACGATGATCAGCGCTGTCCTTGAAATGCCCTCTTCTTTCATCTTCTCCGGAAGCAAAGAAAGTGTGGTAACAAATTTCCTTTCCTCCGGCCAGGTTGCTTTATATACAACTGCTGCCGGAGTATCCGGCTCATATCCACCACCGATCAGCTCCCGGCTTACCTCTTCTGCCAGTCCTGATGATAAAAACAGCACCATGGTAGCCTGATGGGCTGCAAGGCTTCGAAGGCTCTCTTTCTCCGGAACAGCAGTCCTTCCCTCCGAGCGTGTGATGATCACACTCTGGGATATCCCGGGAAGCGTATATTCCAGGGAAAGTGCTGCTGCCGCCCCGCAAAAGGAGCTGACTCCCGGGCACACCTCCCAGGCTATATTTCTCCTTTGCAGCTCTTCCATCTGCTCCCTGACAGCGCCATACAGGCTGGAATCCCCTGTATGTAACCTGACTGTCATTTTTCCTGCCTTTTCTCCCTCCTCCATTACCTGGATCACCTCAGGAAGAGTCATATATGCACTGTTGTAGATCTGGCAGTCTTCTTTGGTATTTTTCAAAAGCGCCGGGTTGACCAGTGATCCTGCATAGATCACAATATCTGCCTCTGTCAGATACCGCTGCCCCCTTACCGTGATCAGATCCTCACTTCCCGGTCCTGCACCTACAAAATAAATCATGTTTCATCCTTTCTCTCATTCCTGCCTGTAAAATAAGGCAGAAGCTCTGCTGTTTCCTTCGTCTGTGTCAGAAATCCGAAATGCTCTGAAAACAGCATTACAGCGATCGTCACCTTAGAGCCGCCTCTGTGTCTGACATAACTGTCAATTGCTTCCTGCAGTTTTTCCATCACTGCTTCCCTGAGCCCCGCTTTTTCAAGAAGCGGTATCATTTCCTCTGTATTAATACAGGACATGATCTTCTCTGCAAGTTCCCTGGAGCCCCCTGCCAGAAAGGTGTATAATGCCATGATCTCTCTTCTGCCATCTGCCACCTTGGAATGGGTATTCATGATCCCTGCCGCCAGCTTAACCAGCTTGCCGATATTTCCCACAAGCAGGATCCTCTCCATACCATAGCTGACCGCCAGATCAATGGTTTCTCCTATATAATTGCTGCACTTCACACTGCTGTCCATGTCAAGCTGCAGATATTCACTGACATACCCCCTGCCGTAATTTCCGGGTGTAAGCAGAAGGTTCTTTTCTCCGGCTGCAGCCCTCTGTCTGATCTCCGTCTCAATGGTATCCACGATCGCTTTTTCGCTCATAGGCTCCAGTATCCCTGTCGTTCCAAGAACAGACAAGCCTCCGACGATCCCCAGCTTTCTGTTAAAGGTCCGCTCTGCCAGTTCCTCACCACCTGGAATCCGCACAGTGATCAGCACCCTTTCTGACACATCAGCCAGCTTCAGTACTTCCCTCACTGCTCCAAAGATCATCTTCCTTGGCACCGGATTGATCGCTGCCTGTCCTGTTTTCTCAGGAAGTCCTTCTCTTGTGACTCTTCCGATCCCCTCTTCCCCTGTCAGATACAGACCTTTTCTTTCCTCGTCACAGAACCAGTCTTTCTGCGGTTCTGTTTCATCCGGAAGGATCCTTACTCCCGCATAGATCTTTGCATGGTTAGTCACATCCGGATCGTCCCCGCTGTCCTTGACCACATAATATTCTGCGAAATCATCTGTCCTTTCTGACATAAAAACCGGCACCTGCATCTGACTGCCTCCTGGCAGTCTTAAGTTCACAGCTTCCTCCTGCCCGTTCTCTTTATTTCCACATACACAAAAAAGCAGCCTGGCCGAAGCCAGTGCTGCTGCTGTGCAGCAGGTACCTGTTGTAATTCCGCACCGGAGTTTTTTTTGATTCTTCGTCACATAAAGCTCCATCAGCTCTGTCCTTCCGTCTGTATTACATTCAGTGTACCACTGCTTATTTTCTGCGTCTATTATGATTTTGAAAACCTGCGCTCTTTTGTTTCTGTTTTCTCCTTCAGTGCTTCTCAGAATTTTTTCAGTTTCTTCCTGAGACTGTACAGCTTTCTTCCACAATGCAGGATCAGGATCACATACAGGAGCATCAATATACTGAATATCACCTCCAGCGTGATCTCATCCGGACTGTTCATGACGTTTGTCCACTGCGGGATCAGTATGCACAGGAAAACGACAAGCAGCGGAAGCATCCTGGTCTGAATCACGTGCTGCACCATGGAAAGCCTGGATTCACTGTCTGAAAAAAGCTCTCCCTCTTCCTCACAGGTCACAGCACTGGCAGGCTTCCTGAAATAGATCCAGCCAAAGCATTTACCACAGCATTCCCATCCATAGTCGGCAAACATCTGCGCATAGTCCTGATCACCTTTTGCATTTCTATAATCCAGACGGTAGATCATCTCCTCCGGCTTCCCCACCTCAAAAATATAAATAAATGGCTGGATCATCTTCTGCAGGTGAAGTCCCTTTCTGCTCTGCTCCCTTAACCAGTTTTCTTCCTCTTCATAATCTGCTATAGTAAAAATCCTTGTAAATGTCTTTGTATTACTCATGATATTCTTCCCCCTGACTGTTCTGGTATAATCGTCTGATCCTTTTCTTTTCTGTTTCCAGTACCTCTTCTCCAAGCGGTGTCATACAGTACAGCTTCCGCTTCTCTTCCTCATGATCAAACCGGATCAGCCCGTCCCCCTCCATCTTGGAAAGTGTGCCATACATGGTTCCTGGACTGATAACAACCTGATTTCCGGTCATCACCTTCACCTGCTGCCCGATCCCGTAACCATGCTGCGGTCTCTGCAGGCAGTACAGAATATAAAATCCGGTTTCTGTCATGGGACAGTAAATCTTTCTGATTCGATCCTCCATCTTTCTCCTCTTTTCTTTTAGCACAGGGAATACTGATTCTTCCCTGTGCATTTCAATTCGATATATCACGTTTGGATACATCGCAATTAGATATATCGTGATTCGATATATATTATATATCACACCTCGATATATGTTGTCAACACTATTTTCCATGACACAAAAAGTGGCATCCAAAAGTAAAAAAAGAACAGCCCTCTCTTTCAGAAAGCTGTTCCCTGATTTATTCTTCATTTTTTCTGACATACTGTGCGATCACCGCTGCCGCCTTTTCAAAGGAAAGCGGCTTGGACAGATGCTCATTCATTCCTGCCGCCCTGCTCCTTGCGACATCATCATCAAAAGCATTGGCTGACATTGCGAAAATGGGGACGGTCTCCGCATCCTTCCTGTCCATCCTCCGGATCCTTCTTCCGACGCAGCAAACATTTCCAATATTCCACACAAAAACAGTCTTTTTTTCTTCATATATATTCCCCAAATTATACTATTGGTTTATTATATAAAAGCTGTTTCTGATTGTCTATACGCAATCAGTACTACCCATTTTCCGGGGCAGCAGTATCTGTTTTCCCGCATCAGGGATGATAAATCTGATTTCCCTGAATTCTCTCTGCATCATTTCCTTAAGCCCCTCCGTTTCCACAGTATCAGAAACCGGGGGATAGGCATCATCAAAATGTGTCAGCAGCACTGCCTTTGGTTTAAGCCTCTGTAATACCTTTCTGGCATGCGCCTCCAGCGTACTGCTTCCCTGGTAGGGAAGGCAGAGCAGATCTGCTCCTTCCTGATAATCCTCATTTTCAGAAAGTCCAAGGCTCCCCATGACCTGGATCCTTATATCCTGCCAGGATAATTCATACAGAACCGTCTCCCTGTGCTCCGGGTACTGAAGATGCAGCCTCAGGATCCTCTTCAGATTCCTGCGATACCGGAATACTCTGGCAGACAAAAGCTTTTTTCTTACCAGCTTTCTGTCAAAATGAATATGCACACCGGTATCTACCCGGACGGTAAATCCACAGACCATAAACCGGTCTCCCGGACTGATCCTGTGAACCAGTGAGGCTTCTATTCCATGCCTGTATAATGTCTGCTCCGGTGTCGCTGTACAGTAAACAGGCATTCTCCGGATACCTTCCAATACCGGCACCAGTGATAAATGATCCAGATGACCATGCGTGATCAATATGGCATCTCCAGAAAGGAAATCTTCTTTGTCATTCTGATTTTCTGCCCCGTCCATCTCCACGAAAGGATCGATCAGCACAGTTCCCTCTTTATTTTCGAGCTTCAAGGCTGCTGTCCCAAGCCACGTGATCCTAATGCCTTCTGTGTCTTTTCCGATGTCCTCCATGCTGTCCTCTTCCTGACGGTCTCTTCACTGGATTTTCTGCCGCCCGCCGTTTCTCTTCCTCATAGCATTCATTACAGATACCAAATCGGTCATCCAGCTGAAGTACCTTTCCGCACACCCTGCATCGCTTAATATAGGATTTCTTGCTGCCCGCCAGAATCCCCGTGATCCTCTCATCTGTCCGGTCCCGTTCTTCCTTCAGTCTTTCCTCATCCACGATCTTTCCCATACGGACGGAAAAATTGTGATAAAGATCCAGCATGCGGTAATAGATTTCATAGCTTTCCAGAAGATTGCTTCCGAGCCTTGCGCTGAACAGTGGAAAGGTAAGTGAAACATCCGCTGTATAGTCCATACAGTACTGACACCACTTGTTGACAATGGCGCTTGACTTAATATCAAGCGGACAGGATATCATGTCAAAGATCACTTCTTTATTATCGCCCTCCGGCAGATACATGAAATCTCTGCTGTTTTTCTTCAGGATACGATAAAGCTCCAGCATTTCAGATACATCGATCTTCTTGTACGGAAAGCCTGCCGGAATGCTCTCCCATGTCCTCAGCAGCTCATCCAGTGGATGATCCAGGGAAAGCAGCACCTTTGGAAAGCCAAGCCTGGCGTATGCAATATCCTTCAGTGGCTCCTTCAGGGCGCTGTCGATCAGAAGCAGTCCCTCTTCATCCCCTGCTGTCACGTATCCTTTTTCATATTTACCAAATCTGCCTGCTCTTCCTGCGATCTGCAGGATCTCCTGCTGCTTCAGTACTCTTCTTTCATTTCCGTCAAATTTGACGGTCTCACCAAAAACAATTCTCCGGATCGGCAGATTTAATCCCATTCCGATCGCATCTGTGGAAACCACAACACGAGTCTCCCCGGCAAGAAATTTACGTACTTCCTTCTTGCGGATCTCCGGCGGAAGATGCCCATAGATAACACTTGCACTGATCCCGGAAAGCTCCAGTCTGGCTGCCATATCAAGTACTGCACGCTTGCTGAACATGATAATGGCATCCCCTTCCTTGATATCCTCTGCCAGCTTTTCCTTCAGGGATACCGGCTGTGATTCCAGCACCAGCTCTGTTTTTCTTTCATGGTAAACCACTTCATAGGTATCATTACATTTTTCTATGATCCTTTTCAGGATCATTTCCGCATCCTGACTGGCACAGACATGGATCAGCGGACACCGGATCCCAAGGATCGCCTTGACCCAGTTACTTCCTCTGAAATCATCCTCGATCATCTGGGCCTCATCAATCACTGCCACATCATATTCATCATCCATTGCCAGCATTTCTATTGTCTGTGATGTTACCGTACTGTTTTCCACATAAAGGGTTTCTTCACCCGTAACCATCGTGCAGTTTACCTGATTTTCTGCCATCAGATCATAGACCTCCAATGCCAGAAGACGCAATGGTGACAGATACGTCCCATGCTCTGCCCTCATCAGCATCTGCAGGGCATCATGTGTCTTACCTGAATTGGTCGGCCCGATATGCAGGATAAAATGCCGCTGCATCTGCCGCGCCTGCGGATACTCCATGGTCGGCTCCGTCGTTACCATCTCAGCGATCTGCCGCTTCATCAGACCCTGCCTGTAGCTCTGGTACTTGTCCGGAAGAGCTGTTCCCTTTGTCAAAAATGATGGCTTTGACAGCATGTATTCGCAAAAATCATCCTCAAGCTGTCTGTTCTGGATATAATTATAGTCCTGCTTGGCCAATGTGCGGACGGCATCCTTGATCTTCTTCAGCATTGACTGATCATCCGTCTGCAGTGCTATGGCATATAATACTGCTATATTGGCATACAAAGAGGGCATCTTCAGAACCTTGCCGTCCCTGATATTCTGACAGGCTGTTGTAACCTTCTTCTGAAGCTTATCCTGCTTTCCCGTCTTTTTCAGTGAAACGGCATATCTTCCATATGCCCTGCAATATCTGTCTGTAAATTTCGCTTTATCCATTCTTTGTTGTATCCGTTTACCGGCATTTGCTCCTTGTTTATCTGTGGATCCTTTTCTGTCAAAAATCCACTTTTTATTGTAACATTATGCCGCTAACAATGCAAGAAAAGCCTGGTTATCCGCCTATAAACACCTATAAAAGCCCTGTCTTCTCCAGTGCCTGTCTGATATCCTCCTTCAGATCCTCTACATCCTCAAGTCCTACTGCGAGGCGGAAGAAGCCGTTTGAAAACTGCTCCGGATACAGATACTGTCTTTCATCGTCTTCTCCGAGAAATACGATCAGCGTCTCATCATGACCAAGTGAAACTGCAGAAAGGATCAGCTTCAGGTTGCTTACAAAACGGTTATGGGTATCATGATCTGCTCCCTTTAATCCGAAGGAAAGCACACCGCCATAGCCGGGGCTCATCTGCTTCTTTGCCAGCTCATGCTGCGGATGGCAAGGGAGTCCTGGATAGGCTACAAAGCTGACACAGGGCAGGCTCTCCAGATAAGTGGCAAGTGCCATGGCATTTTCATTATGCTGCTTCATACGGAGCGGCAGTGTTGCACTTCCTCTCATGATCAGCCATGCATTAAAGGGACTGATAACTCCGCCAAGGTTCACCTGGGACTGTGCCCTTACGATATCCAGATACTCCTTTTTACCAATGATCGCACCACCCATGGCATCTCCATGGCCATTGATATACTTGGTCAGACTTTCTACAGTAAAGTCTGCACCAAAATCAAGCGGTCTCTGATTGTAGGGAGAGGCAAATGTATTATCCACAGAAAGCAGTGCCCCATTTTCATGGGCGATTCGTGCGATCTCCTCTATATCAGAGATCTGAAGCGTTGGATTTCCCGGTGTTTCAATATGGATCAGCCTCGTATTCGGACGGATCGCTGCTGCCACATTGGCAGGATCTGAGGTATCCACTATCGTTGTCTCCACGCCAAATTTGGTGTTAAACAGCTCATGGAAAAGCCGGTATACTGCAATATAGGTCACGCTGGAAAAGATCACATGATCTCCCTGCTTTAAAAGCGCAAAGAAAAGACCGGAAAGTGCTGCCACACCACTGGCAAGTACCACACAATCCTCGCCATTCTCCAGATCCGCTATTTTCTGCTGAAGGTATTTCTGGTTGCAGCCACCGTTTCTGGTATACAGATTACCATCCGCACTGCTCCAGTTCATCGTTGTCGGATCATAAGGAAGCTGAAAGCTGTTAGCCAGTGTGATCGGACGCTGGATCGCCCCGGTTTCCTTATCCACTTCATTTCCCATATGGATTGCCCTGGTACTGAACCCATATCCACTCTCTTTTTTCATAATCAGTTCTCCTCTTCATGTATAATATATTTCATATATGTTTACTATGAATTGAATTATAGCACAGAGTTTTTTTCCTGTAAATAGCCAAAAAAGGTACTACTGATCACTCATTTTAAGTAAGAATAGAGGAAAGGATTTCTTTTCCAAGGTCACTCCTTTGCAGCTCCTTTGGAATCCCAAACAGCCCACAGATATACTCCTCCTGAAGGATCTCCTCCGGTGTCCCGTACCGGTCTGCATATTCCCCCCTTACGCAAAGAATCCTGTCGGATACCTGTGATACCAGCTCAAGCTCATGCAGCGACATGATCACAGTCAGGCCTTTCTCCTTCTGCAGCTTTAAAAGGATCGACAAAAATTCCAGCTTATATTTAATATCCAGATAGGAAGTCGGTTCATCCAATATAAGAAGCTCCGGCTCCTGACAGATCGCCCTGGCCAGAAGCACTCTCTGCCTCTGTCCGTCACTGATCCTTCCGTAATCTTTTTCTGAAAGCTCCTGCACATGGACAAGTTCCATGGCGCTTTCTATCTTTTCTTTATCCTCCGCCGAAAGAAGTCCGAAACGCCCTGTATAGGGATATCTTCCAAATGCCACCACATCGCGGCATGTCATCAGTTCTGTATGAAGCCTGTCTGTCAGGACGACTGCCATCGTTCTGGCCAGCTCCTCCCTGCTGCAGGCTGCAAGATCCTTTTCTCCAAAATACATCCTGCCGCCAAGAGCAGCCAGCTGTCTTGCGATACTTTTCAATATTGTGGATTTACCGGCACCATTTGGACCGATCAAAGTCAGGATCCTTCCCTTTTCCAGCGATAACGTGATATCCCGTATCAGCGGCTTTCCCTCATAGCCGACTGTCAGCTTATCCAGTTTAAATTCATAATTCTGCTCCATACCTGCTCCTCACACCCTTCTGCCACACCGGCTGTTCTTCCATCACCTGTCCGGTATTACACATCCTTACGCCGCTTTGCCATCACGATCAGTACCACCGGTGCCCCAAATACTGCTGTCACTGTGCTGATACTCAGCTCCGTAGGTGAAAAGACCATGCGGGCGATCAGATCTGAAAGCAGACAGAATACTGCCCCGCCAAGGAAACAGGCCGGTATCATCAGGATAGGCTTTGATGATCCAAGCAGCCTCTTCACCAGATGTGGTGTTGCCACACCCACAAAGGAAACCGGTCCTGCAAAGGCAACCACGCAGGCCGATAAAATGCTCGACAGAATCACAAGACTTATCTTCAGAAAGGGGATATTGACACCAAGGCTCTTTGCCGTCACCTCTGATATCTCATAGGCACTGATCGGCTTTGCCAGAAAAAAAACAAGCAAAAAACTACTGAACACTACAACCGCCATTACCTGTACATTTCCCATATTGATCCCCGAAAAGCTCCCTCTGGACCAGTTATGCAGGTTCACGATCTGGGAATCCTCTGCAAATGTCACGATAAAATCTGTAATTGCCGAACAGATATAGCCGATCATCACACCACTGACGATCAGTGCTGACATCTTATTCACACGCTTTGACATGGCAAGCACAAAGACCATGGACAGAATCGCCCCCACAAAAGCTGCAGTGATCATCATCAGTGAGCTTAATTGCATTGCTCTCCTTAAAGAAAGGATCATCAGCACCGCTACTGCCAGCTTGGCTCCGGAGGAAATACCAAGCACAAAGGGTCCTGCGATCGGATTTCTGAAAAAGCTCTGCAAAAGGTATCCTGACAGTGCAAGTGCCCCGCCAAGAAGCATCGCTGCCAGTGCCCTTGGCAGTCTGATCTTGCCAATGATTCCTGCTGTTACCTCCGGAACGTTCCCTCCAAGAAAATAGCTTTTCACCTCCAGAACAGAAACCGGCACACTTCCAATACAGATATTACATATGAAAAGGATCATTAGCAGCACAGCCAATACCACAAAAGCAGTCCCATATCGTCTTTCTTGCCTTTTTTCTCCCATTTTTTTATGATTCCCTCCTGATATTCCTGCCCTCTCCTTCACAGCTTTCACGAAAGTGGGTACATAAACCGCAGATCCTTTTTTCCCGTCAGCATTTTATGCACGTCCTCAATGAAAACACCAGCTGACAGCGACCTTTGATACAGATCCCCTGTGGTACAGAATACCCGTCCTTCTTTCACTGCCTTAAAATCCTTCAGTACCTCATCCTTATCACACAGCTCCTGCAGGGAATGTACCTCTCCTTCAATCGTGCTGTTGTAGATCAGATAATCAGCATCCTTTGCCTGCTGGTAAAAGGCTTCCATCTGCATATTGACGCTGGCTCTTCCATCACTATCCTTCCCTGTACTTTCCGGGATATAGCTGCCACCGGCAAGTGCTATCATTTCCGGCACATAATCTGTGGGTCTCCTCACATTCACGCCACCGGATGCATTGATATAGAAGAACGCCACCGTAGAAGGCTCTGCCTGTGCCGATATTTCTTCCGTCACACGCTTCAGTATCTCTTCCTGTTCTTCAAAAATAGCTTCCGCCTCTTCTTCCCTGGCAAGCAGTGCCCCATAAAGCTTCACCCACTCCACTCTTCCAAGCGGATGCGTCTCGTAGCTGGAATAATCGATCATTACCGGTATGCCAAGAGCCTCCAGCTGCTCTTTGATTTCCGGCGAATGAAAGATCATCGTGTTCTCCACCGCAAGCCTGCAGCCTCCTGAAAGAAGCTGTTCATAATCCGGTGCGCTGTATTTCCCCGCATACTTTACCCTTCCTTCTTCCATAGCCTCCTTTGCTTCTTTAATTCCCCAGCTTTCTTCAGTCAGGGATGAATACCGTATACAGGACAGGTCATCATCCAGACCTGCGAAGAAATCCATCACAGCGGAGGCTGCAATATAAATATCTGTCACCGGCTGCTGTAATACCTGTACATCCTCTGGAAGATCATCTGGAGCTTTCCCCTCTTCCGGGATCAGAAGTATCCGTTTCTCATTGCGGGTCGTAAGAAGCCGATAGCCCCCCGCATATTCATCCACCCGGAATTCCTTTGCATAGGTAAGGGGAATGCTGCCTGTATAAGTGAGCTCACTGCTGATCTGGGGACTACCCAAAAGGACATCTGATCCCTCCGTTTTATTTTCTTCCGAGCTGCTTTCACTTTGAACTGCTTCACCCTCTGCAGCACTATGGAACATCAGCGTATATTCCACTTCATGGGGCTTACTCATGGCCGTCGTGTCAGCAGTTACCGGAATTTCCTCATCAAGTACAGCGACCGGGATCTCAAATACCGAGTTTCCCTCTGTATTGACCGGCAGATATTTTTCTCCATCCACCAGCATATAATCATAGTTTGGACTGCTCCACTCAATCCTGGCTGTCATCTGCCCTCCGGAAACGGTAAGCTCACAGGGTGAATCCACCGTGGCTCTGCCGCTTCCGCCAGAAAGTGTCACTTCTATCTCATATCTGCCATCTGCCAGCGCCTGAGCTCTGTCCTGATCCCCGCTGCTGCCCTGACTTACTGCTTCACTGTTCTGTTCTGCTTCTGTTCCTTTCTGCTCTGTCCTGTTACAGGCACTTGTAAACAGCAATACACTGCAGATTGCCAATATTCCCAGTTGCTTCCATTTTGTTTTCATTAATCTATTCATTTTCTGCCTTCATTTCCTTTCAACTGCAAGCAGTTTATCATATTTTATAAAAAAAGACCACAGGAGATAGCTTTCTCCTGCAGCCTGATTATAAACATGACCTCTTCAGTCCTCTTCAATATGCTCTCTTCCCTTGCCGATGATCGTTTCTACATGCTCATCTGCCAGAGAGTAAAAGATCGATTTGCCTTCCCGTCTGCTCTTTACCAGTCTGCTCTGCTTCAGTATCTTGAGCTGATGGGAAATAGCCGACTGTGTCATATCAAGCGCCTGTGCCAGATCACAGACACATACCTCTGCTTCAAAAAGAACAAACAGAATACGGATACGGGTGTAATCCCCAAAAATCTTGAACAGATCTGCCAGATCATTCAGTTCTTTTTCATCCGGCATGGTTTCCTTTACAATTTTCAGCAGATCCTCATGAACCTCTACAGTATCACAGCATTCTATTTCTGCCATAGCGCCTCGCCTCCTTCATCCCCTTTTACTACGAACCAGCCTACAGCTTCTTTACAAACAGAGCCCGGATCGCATTCAGTACAGCAATCACCATAACTCCTACATCTGCGAAAATAGCTGCCCACATATTGGCAATACCAAGTGCACCCAGGATCAGGCAGATCACCTTGATACCGATTGCAAAATAAATATTCTCATAAACAATACGAATACATTTTCTGGAAATTTTAATTGCCTTGGCAATCTTCAGCGGGTCATCATCCATCAGAACGATATCTGCTGCCTCGATCGCTGCATCTGAACCAAGAGCCCCCATGGCAATTCCGATATCCGCTCTGGAAAGCACCGGTGCGTCATTGATACCATCCCCTACGAAGGCCAGCTTTTCCTTCTCGCTCTTCTTCGCAAGCAGCTCTTCCACCTTTGCTACCTTGTCTGCCGGGAGAAGTTCGCTGCATACCTCATGGATACCAAGCTCTGCCGCTACGGAATCTGCTACCCGTTTTGTATCTCCGGTCAGCATGACCGTCCTTGTTACACCTGCCCTTTTCAGTGCATCAATGGCTTCCTTTGCGTGCGGCTTTAACAGGTCAGAGATCACGATACAGCCTGCAAAAGTACCATCAACTGCCACATACACAAGGGTTCCTACCTGATCGCATACCGTATAGGGAATGCCAAGCTGATCCATGAGCCTGCCGTTACCGGCTGCCACCAGCCTGCCATCTACTTTGGCTGTCACGCCCTTGCCGCTGACCTCTGTTACTTCTGTTACACGGTTCTTATCAATCTCTTTGCCATAAGCCTTCTGCAGGCTCTTGCTGATCGGATGGCTGGAATAGCTTTCTGCACAGGCAGCACACTCGATCAGCTCTTCCTTTGAGAGTGCTGCCGGAAAAATACCACTGACTTCGAAGACACCCTGTGTCATCGTTCCTGTCTTGTCAAATACTACGTATTTTGTCTGTGAAAGTGTCTCCAGATAATTGGAGCCCTTCACAAGAACACCTTCCTTACTTGCTCCGCCGATTCCGGCAAAGAAGCTCAAAGGAATACTGATCACAAGTGCACAGGGACAGCTGATAACAAGGAAGGTCAGCGCTCTGTAGATCCATGTACCAAAGTCAGCCGGCAGTCCCATAAATACCATTCTTACAATGGGCGGGATCAGTGCCAGTGCTACTGCGCCGTAGCAGACAGCCGGTGTATATACCCTTGCAAATTTGGAAATGAAATTCTCGGATCTTGATTTTCTGGAGCTGGAATTTTCTACTAGCTCGAGAATCTTGGAAACAGTAGATTCTCCAAATTCCCTGGTTGTCTTAATCTTCAGAAGACCGGTCATGTTGATACATCCACTGATGACCTCATCACCTTCCTTTGCATTTCTAGGGAGGCTTTCTCCTGTCAGTGCGCTGGTATTCAGACTGGAAGTTCCTTCTGTAACAATACCGTCAATCGGGATCTTTTCTCCGGGCTTTACCAGGATTATCGTTCCGATCGCCACTTCATCGGGATCTACCTGTATAACCTCACCATCCTTCTCTATATTGGCATAGTCCGGACGGATATCCATCAGCTCACTGATATTTCTGCGGCTCTTACCTACCGCATAGCTCTGGAACAGCTCGCCGATCTGATAGAACAGCATAACGGCAACGCCTTCCTTATAATCCCCAAGTGCGATTGCTCCTACTGTAGCAACTGCCATCAGGAAATTCTCATCAAATACCTGACGATTCATGATACCCTTGACAGCCTTTTTCAGGATGTCATATCCGATTACCAGATAGGGGATCATATACAGTGCAAGCTGCAGCCATCCCTCTGCAGGTACAAATGACAGAACAATCAGTAACGCAACTGCCACAATAATCCGGATCAATACCTTTTTCTGTTTCTTATTCATATGCTTCCTCTTTTCTCTATAAAAAGATCTCGCAGTCGTCCTCTACCTTCTTACAGTTCTTTAATACATCCTTCATAACTGCAGCAGGTTCAGCGCCATCCTCAAATTCAACGATCATCTTTAATGTCATAAAGTTAACAGTAGCATCCTTGACACCTGTGGTATTCTTAGCTGCCTCTTCCATCTTATTAGCACAGTTTGCACAATCAACATCAATTTTATAAGTCTTTTTCATGTTCTCATCCTCTTTCTTTAAAGTTGTTTCATATGAACAATTATTCATATGTTTGATTGTATTATACCACTGCTAATGGTGATGTCAATAGGAATTTTCATTTTCAATAACTTCTGCAGTAGTGTCAGTCGATCGCTGTTACCTTATAATCCTTATCTTCCACTGCCTTTTTCAGCACATCATCCGCAACCTCTTTTGTCAGTGTCACTTCTGCACTGCCCTTCTCATGGCTTACCAGTGCACTCTCCACACCATCTACTGCTTCCAGTGCCTTCTTTACAGCTGCCTCGCAGTGTCCACACATCATGCCTTCGATCTTCATTGTTTTCTTCATTTCATTACCCTCTTCTTTCTCTATATTTTTATTTTTTATGCTTTCTTCTGCCGCCTTTCCTCTGCCCTTCTGCTTCCCGTCATGGCTGCTGTCATAAACCTTAAAAAGGTTCAGCCGCAGGGCATTGGTTACCACGCAGAAGCTGGAAAGACTCATGGCTGCCGCTCCGAACATGGGATTTAACTGCCAGTGGAACAGCGGGATCCATACACCTGCTGCCAGCGGGATTCCAATAATATTGTAAATAAATGCCCAAAACAGGTTCTCATGGATATTCCTGAGAGTTGCCCGGCTCAAACGCACAGCCGCCGGGATATCCTTCAGGCTGCTCTTCATCAGCACCACATCTGCGGCATCAATAGCAACATCAGTTCCAGCCCCAATGGCAATCCCAACATCCGCCCTCGTCAGTGCCGGTGCATCATTGATACCATCGCCTGCCATGGCTACCCTGCCTTCTTCCTTCAGGGAACGGACTACCTGTTCCTTGCCATCCGGCAGTACTCCTGCGATCACCTCCGTGATACCTGCCCTTGCAGCTACTGCCCTGGCAGTTCTTTCATTATCACCGGTCAGCATGATCACACGGATTCCCATGTCTGTCAGCTCCTTCACTGCTTCCATGCTGTCCTCTTTGACCACATCTGCAACAGCGATCATACCAAGGAACTGATTATCAAGTCCAAACAGCAGAGGTGTCTTTCCCTCTCCCGCAAGCTGCTTTACCTTTTCCTCTGTATCTGCTGAAAGAGGAATTTTGCTGCTGATATAGGCAAAGCTTCCTCCAGTCAGAAGTCCATCTCTGCTCCTTCCAAGAAGACCGTTCCCGGGAAGCGCCTGAAACCCTGTTACTTCTTCTGCTCTCAGTTGCTTTTCCTCAGCGTATGCTATGACTGCTCCTGCCAACGGATGCTCACTGTTCTTTTCGAGAGAATAAGCAAATGTAAGCAGGCGTTCCTCTGGCACACCTTCTGCCGGCAGTATATCGGTCACTCTGGGTTCACCCTTAGTAATGGTTCCTGTCTTATCCAGTACCACGATTTCTGTCTTGCCGGTTTCTTCCAGAGAAGCTGCTGTCTTAAATAAAATGCCGTTTCTGGCACCCATACCGTTACCTACCATGATCGCTACAGGCGTTGCCAGTCCAAGGGCACAGGGACAGCTGATCACCAGTACAGAAATGGCTCTTGCAAGTGCATATCCAAAGCTCTGCCCTGCCAGGATCCATACCAGGAAAGTGACAGCAGCAATGGCGATCACTGCCGGCACAAAAATACCCGAGACCTTATCCGCTATCCTGGCGATCGGTGCCTTGGTAGCAGCTGCATCGCTGACCATCTGGATGATCCTGGAAAGAGCCGTATCCTCCCCTACTCTGACTGCCTCACAGGTAAGAACACCGGACTGATTAATAGTAGCTGCAGATACCTCGTCGCCTTCTGCCTTGTCCACCGGGATGCTTTCTCCGGTAAGAGCTGCCTCATTGACAGCGCTGCTTCCCTTCACTACAATACCATCCACAGGTATATTCTCTCCCGGCTTTACCAGGAAAAGATCTCCCTTTTTCACCTGATCAACGGGAACCTCCTTCTCTTCTCCCCCGATAAGCAGAACTGCTTTCTGGGGAGCCAGCTTCATCAGACCCTTCAGTGCATCTGTAGTCTTTCCCTTGGAATGCGCTTCCAGCATCTTTCCTACTGTGATCAGTGTCAGGATCATGGCTGCAGATTCAAAATAAAACTCATCCATATACTTCATGACACCGGCCATATCACCCTTCACCTGCGCATCTGTCATGGCAAACAGTGCATAGGTGCTGTACAGGAAGGCAGCGCTGCTTCCCATGGCAACCAGCGTGTCCATATTCGGTGCTCTGTGAAAAAGACTCTTAAAGCCGCTGACAAAAAATTTCTGGTTGATCACCATGATCATAATGGTCAGCAAAAGCTGTACCAGTCCCATAGCCACATGATTTCCTTCAAAAAATGCCGGCAGAGGCCAGCCAAACATCATATGTCCCATGGAAAAATACATCAGTACGATCAGAAAGCCAATAGATGAAAACAGCCTCTTTTTCAGCTTCGGTGTCTCCTTATCTTCCAGTGCCTTTTCCTGCTCCCTGATGCTTTCAGCATTGTGTCCTGCCTCTCTATCAGCTTCCTTCAGAGCTGCCCCGTATCCTGCTTCCTCAACTGCCCGGATGACCGACGCACTGTCTGCATCTCCCTCAACGCCCATAGAGTTTGTCAGGAGACTGACGGAGCAGGCACTGACACCGTCTACTTTGGAAACTGCCTTCTCCACTCTGGCACTGCAGGCGGCACAGCTCATCCCTGTTACTGTATATTGTTTCATTTTCTCATAACTCCTCTCTTCAAATTTAGTACTTGTACTTCTAAGGCTTCTACTTCATCAGCTTCTGAAGGATCTTCATCAGTTCATCTACTGTTTCTTCTTTTCCTTCCTTAATATCTCTCACAACGCAGGTTTTCATGTGATTTTCCAGCAAAACCTTATTAAAACTGTTCAATGCAGCACTTACTGCCGCTACCTGTGTCAGAATATCTGTACAATAGGCATCTCTTTCTATCATGCCCTTAATCCCTCTGATCTGTCCCTCGATCCGGTTCAGGCGATGGATCAGATCCTTATATTCCTCCGGATCTCTTTTCTTTGTTTTATGACAGCAGCATGCTTCTTCCATTTTCTATTCCTCACTTCTCTGATTTGAGCTTATTATATACCCCTATGGGGTATATTGCAAGTTCATATTTTCTCAATAGCAAAAAAGATACTCCTCCGTCTCCGAAAGAGTATCTCCTATTTGTCTGTCCTGATCCGGCCTGCTGCCAGATTTCTTATTATTTTCCTTCCTTCGTCAGATCCACCAGTCCGTTCAGTATCTCTGATATCTCATTCATGGTTACCTGATTATCTTCCTCTGCCTTCATGGTTTCTCCGGCATGCGCAGAAACCTCCTCCGAGATTGCTGACATGGTCTGTACCGCATCCACAATGTTCTGGTTGGAATCCTTCAGCTGCTTCACCGTATCTGCAAGCTGGGTAATGCTCTGCTGCACAGAAACCGTACTGTTTCTGATGGCATCAAACTGCTTTGCTGCATTGTCAGTTCCTTCCTTCTGTCCATTGATCCCTTTGATCATTTCTGTGATCACACCGACAACATTCTGGATCGCTGATGACACATTACCGATCAGTTCAGCAATATTGGCTGTTGCTTCCTTTGTTCTTGTAGCCATGCCGGAAATTTCTGTCGCTACTACAGAAAAGCCACGGCCTGCCTCTCCAGCTCTTGCAGCTTCAATGCTGGCATTTAATGCAAGCAGACTGGTCTGAGATGTGATTCCTCCGATCAGTTCTACAATGGAATGCATTTCTTCCATATAATGCTCGAGTTCTTCCAGCTTCGCAGTTACCTCAGTTCCGTTCTGTACGGAAATATCTACCTCTGTTTTCAGCTCTTCAATATCATGATTACCCTGATCCAGTGCCTTCAGTGTCTGATCCATATTCCCACGGATCGCCAGAACGGTATTTTCCACTTCTGTTACCTGTCCCTGGATCACCATGGTCTGTGTCTGCTGTGCCTGAATATGCTCTGCCGTATCCTGTGAACCGGCATTTACTTCTTCCATGGCTCGCCCGGTCGCTCTGGAAGCTTCTGTTAATTTATTCATTCTATCTGATATATTACCAACACCTGCTGATAGCTGGTCTGAAAGAGCCTGACCCTCCTCAAGCAGCCTCTCTGCCTTTTCCTCGGATGCCCTGACCTCTTCCAGCTTCTTTTCCGAATTGGCCTTCATTGTTCTCACAGTGATAATAGAATACACAGCGACAAGCAGCATGACCATAAGCTGCATTACACCGGTATCAGTATCCACATATCCAAACCGATGAAGCTTTGCACCAGCACCGATAACGATCAGCGTTTCCAGAACCGTTCCGACATTGATCAGTAAAAGATTTCTCACATCATTGAAAATAGTCACCACAAAGACCATTGGAATAACAAAAGCAAAGATCATATGATTTGTCGCGGTAAAAAGACATGCTGTATAATATACGGCAAATCCTATAGAGACCAGATGCTTGATCAGTGTTGTATCCTTATTTTTGCTGTAGCTGATAAATTCTGCTATTACCGGAATAAATCCAACCACAGTCATTACGATCAGATAAAGTACACTGCTTCTTCCCTCAATAGTCTGCAAAAGCATCAGCACTGTGATAAGCAGTACTGTCGTAAAATGAGTGATCATAGCTGTTTTGTTGTTTCTTTGCATCTCTGACATCTCTTTTGTTCCCCTCTCTTTTGTGGTGGGTGAACTTTTTTCTAATGACAGTGTCCACCACAGTTTTTGCAATCTCCACCGCACTGAAGAGATTTTCCTGCCTTTTTGTCACGGATCATACTTCTGACTGCAAGACCGACAACCAGAAGAAGAACTGCTCCTACAATAATTGTTCCCATAAGCTGGTCTCCTTTCCACATTTGCATAGTTAGTATACGCTAACCTCATGGAGTTGTCAATGATTCCCACATTACTCTCTTCTGCTGATGATTTGTTATTTTTGCACATTTCAGTTTTATGTGTTACAATATAAGTCAGTTATACTCTAAACTATAAACCGTTTCCTTCAGAAAGAAAGGCTTCAACTATATGAAAGTAAATGAATCTGCAGAAAATTATCTTGAAACTATCCTCGTACTCAGTCATCAGAAGCCTGTGGTACGTGCTGTTGATATCGCCGAAGAACTGGACTTCAAAAAATCAAGTGTCAGTGTTGCCATGAAAAATCTCCGCGAAAAGAATCACATCACAGTTACCAAAGAAGGCTATATCTACCTGACTCCATCCGGCAAGGAGATTGCTGATATGATCTATGAACGTCATCAGCTTCTCAGTAACTGGCTCATGCGCCTTGGTGTAGATGAGAAAACAGCCACAGAGGATGCCTGCCGTATGGAACATGTGATCAGTAAGGAAAGCTTTGAAGCCATTAAAAATCACATAAAATAACAGATTATTTTTCCTTACTTTCCCCTGTTACATAAGACTCCATGAATATAGAGAACGAACACGGTCTGCCAAAGAAATATCCCTGGATATAATCAGGCTCTATCCTGCTGATCTTATCCAGCTCCTGTTTCGTTTCTATTCCCTCCACACAGAGCTTCAGATCTATACTGTGCGTCATCTCTACCATATGCTGCAGAAGGTTATATTCATATCCGTTATTTAATGCCTTGAGAGTAAAGGATCTGTCAATCTTGATGGTATCCGGACTTAAGTTATACAGGTAATGGAAATTGGAATATCCGGTTCCGAAATCATCCAGAGCAAGCGGTATATCACTCCTCTTCAGTCCATCGCAGAAGCGTCTGAAGTTGGCATCACATTCCAGGAATCCGCTTTCTGTCAATTCTATGATGAGACTGCCTCTTTTAATCTTATATATATTGATTGCACTCAGGATTTCTGTCAGCATATCACTTTTCAGTACCTGAATATAAGATACATTGACTGAAATGCGGAAATCCGGAATATATTTCTGGATCTGTCCGCATGCCTTCAGTGCCTGATGCAGAACGAAGCGTCCCACCGGAATGATCAGTCCGCTCTCTTCTAACAGAGGAATAAATTCTGCCGGGGAAACTATTCTTTCCTTCGTTCTGAACCGGAGCAGCGTTTCTGCACTGACAAGCTTCTGGCTCTTAATATCTACGATCGGCTGGAAATAAGCTTCGAATCCCTCAAAATTCTGATTTACAGACTTACGCATGGTATGAATCAGTTCTTTTTTGTCAAGAAACTTCTGATAATCCTCTTCCTTATAGATCACATATGTATTTTTGCCGGCTTCCTTCGCTCCGGCCAGCGCAAACTCGGAAAGCTTCAGGATATTCTCACTGCTCCTATCCTGTATTGCTGAAACGGGAAGAATTCCCGCAGAGATCGTATAAAATACATCATATCCGATTTTTTCGATCAGTTCATCTATCCCTTCCCGGATCGCACGGTACAGATCAACAGCACTTTCTGCTGTTCCGTTCTGTCCAAAGATCAGAAATTCATCTGCAACAAGACGGTAGATCCTGCGTTCAGATCCTGCTATACTCCGGATACATTCTGCTGTTTTATGCAGGATCATATCTCCGTATTCCATTCCTTTATTCTCATTGATATCCTTGAAGTTATCAATACCTATACGCAGGAAAACACCTTTATCATTCTTAATAAGCTCTGAAAGCTCTGCCCTGAGGCTTGTCTCTCCAAGCAGTCCGCTGACATTATCTGCCTGCTGTTTCTTGCCGATCTCATTGATACAGCCGGTGATCAGTTCCGGTCTGCCTTCTTCATCCACAAGTACATTTCCACGGCAGTTGATCCAGACCGGCTTTCCCTCCTTGTCCTTCCACCGGTAACGCAGATTATGGAAGCTTTTCTTTCCGGAAACGATTTCAGTAAGATCCTGGGAAAGCAGATCAAGATCCTCTTCATATACCACCTTCGTAAAAGCAGCTGTATAATCAGGAAAATCGGCCGCAGGAAGTGGAAATCTGTCCACTGCATTTTCTGATATTACATAATGCCCATTCTTTAGATTAAGAACAAAAAGATAATTATCAACACATGGATTCAGAATATCTATCACATGCTCTATTTCCTCAAACGACATTTTGTTTGACAAATCTTCCATGCTATACCCCTCTTTCGTCAAAAGATAACCCTTATAATTGTAACATACTCCCGGCTGTTCAACAACCGGGAGTATGCAATATTCTCATACAAAATGACATTATTTGGGTAGTAGCAATAGCCATTTAGGCAATATTATAAACAGATCTGACAGAAAGGGTATCCGTATTTCCCTCAAGCACTTCGACCGTTTTTTCTCCAGCTTCCATATCAAAGAAATTATCAGAAAGCTTTAAGCTTCCATCAGCATTTCCAATCATGACATTCTTGGCATATTTTTCAGCCCTGACTGTAACCTTATTTCCTTCTGCCCTTACTGAAAGCCTGGGATCCTCAAAGAAATAGTGTTTTGGCGCTGTAAACAGACAGCTGTTTTCAGATACCACCTCTCCATTAACAATAAAGGCATAGCTGATGTGGATCTTTCTCTCTTCAAAGTCCTCCAGATCGATCTGATCAAGCCATACACCGTCAAGAGCAGGCACCGTCAGCTCCTGTCCCCCCTCAAGAAGCACAGAGCTGTCAGGCAGGCATACCTTCCATTTCACAATTCCCTTTACCTCCTGCATGGTCTCATTCGCTACATGAAGCCTTGCCTTTACCAAAATAGGATGCGGCTCTGATACACAGAACGGTCTTTCACTGAGTTCCCCTGTTTCCTCGCAGGAGATCATAACCGGTGCATACATTCTCTTTTCTGCATAGTGCAGCGCCTTCCATCGTCCATAGTAATCGATGCTTGCCCAGGATGCTACCGGCCAAATATCATTGAGCTGCCATACCACAGCTCCCATACATCTGCCACGGTTTCTGCGGAAATGCTCCACCCCATAGCGGATCGCATCTGCCTGCAGGAGCTGGGAAGCATATAACAGCTGGTCAAAATTCTTCGGATAAAGATAGGTTGCTGACAGGTAATTCATGATCTTACCGTTGGCTGATGTATTTCTCTGGTGCATTTCCATCACCCTGGAGAAAATGTTCCGATCCTGTGGCTCCGTAAAGGTCTCTACTGTCTGCATACATGGAAAGGACTGGAATCCAAACTCAGACAGATAACGGAAGTGGTAATTCCTGTAATCGGTAAAGGGCTTGTTGCCATGCCACACTGCCCAGTAATGGGTATCTCCACGATTTTCATCCCATGGATCATCATAGTTTCCACCTGATGAGGGACTGGATGGCCAGTAAAAGGTCACCGGATCCTCCTCCTGCAGGATATGGGGAATGATATATTCAAAAATCTTGATATAATCGTATTTCTGCTTGATGGAGGGCTTCCATGCCTTATCTAACGTCTGTGTCTCCATTTCGTTATTACCACACCACAGGGCAAGGCAGGCATGATGCCGGAGCCTTCTGACGTTATCCCGGATTTCTGCTGTGATATTACGTTCAAAATCATCATCCAGCTCATAGCTGGCACAGGCAAACATGAAGTCCTGCCATACCAGAAGTCCCAGCTCATCACAGATATCAAAGAAATAATCGTCAGGATAATAACCGCCGCCCCAGACCCTGATACTGTTATGATTAACAGCTGCTGCATCGGAAAGAAGCTTCCTGGTTCTTTCTTTGTTTATCCTGGAGAACAGATTATCCTCAGGGATATAGTCTGCACCCATGGCAAAGATCTTCACGCCATTCACTTCATGGGCAAAGCACTCACCCCATTCATCCTTATCTGTATTCACCGTCAGGGTACGGAGTCCGATCCTTCTTTCATAGGTATCCAGCACTGCACCATCCCCAGAAAACAGAGTCAGCTTTACCTGATAAAGGGGCTGCTCTCCGTAGCCTCTCGGCCACCAGAGCTTCGGATCTGTTATAACGATATGATAATCCTCCGGATCAGCCCCTTCTGCCGGCACATAGGTTCTGCCCTCAGGATCTGTTACAATGACCTCTATCCTTGTGTTATCCTCCTCTGTAAACAGTTCAAGTGCCACATCAAAGTCAAGAGTTACTCTGCCCTCTTCGTGCTCCTGCGTGATATACACAGAATCAAAACGGCTTTTCGCGATATACAGCAGGGAAACCTCTCTGAAAATACCAGCATCAGGGAGCCTGGGACCCCAGTCCCATCCAAACATACAGTGTGCCTTTCTAAGATGTGGAAAGCCTTCCATGGCATCCCAGGAACCACCGGTATATACCTTTTCATTTTCTTCCTTGATATATCTGGTAGGCGAATGAAGCTCTACCCGCAGGGTATTCTCCCCCTCTCTTAAGCTTTCTGCTACATCAAACTCATAGGTTCTGTGCATATTACAGGTGCTTCCAAGAAATATATCATTCAGGAAAATATCTGCCAGTGTATCGATTCCTTCAAACCTGAGAAGCACGCTGTCATACTCCCCAGCCTTCTTCTCTGCCATGAAGGTATCGGAAAAGGTGAAGTCATTGTCCATCAGCGGTAGAACCTGCAGCTCATTATCTCTGTAATAGGGATCAGGAATATAGCTTCCCGCAAGAAGGGCACTGTAAACAGAGCCCGGTATCTGTACCGGAATGCCTTTCTCGGGAATCAGTCCGCTGTCCTTTCCCTTTATTTTTAAATTCCAGTTTCCATTTAATATCTGTTTTTCCATTTCTTTACTCCCAGTTCATTTATTTTCTGTTCTTCAGTATAGCATACCTCCTTCATTGGAAATAGAAACTTTTGAGTAGAAAATTGTACAAAATCGTCCTTTCTATGCTATACTTGTTTTGTATAAAAACGAAAAGAAGGGAAACTGCGTCATGAAGCAAGCGCATAAAAATGAAATCACAAATCCGAAAACCAGGCGTGCCAGACAGATTGGAGCTCTGATCTGTGTCGTACTTCTTGTTCTCCTGTATGTGGCGACTCTTATATTTGCCATTCTGGATTTTGAAGGCTCTGACCAACTCTTTGCAGCCTGCCTGATGGCAACGGTCGGTCTTCCGATCCTTCTGTGGATCTATATCTGGGTCTACGGTAAGTATACAGGTAAGCATACCCTTGCAGATGCACCAGAAGCTGAAAAACCTGATCAAAAATCCTTCTGAAGCATTTCAAAAAGTCCCTCTGCCGCTTTGGAAAGGGGCTTTCTTTTTTCTTTCAGCACACAGATATGCCGTCTTGGTATGATCTTATTAAACCGCAGTTCAAACAGTCTGCCAGACTCCAGCTGCTCTTTTGCAAACTCCCTCATCACACAGCCTACCCCCAGATTACGCAGGGCAAACTGCACAATCATGTCACTGGTCGCCAGTTCAAATTCAGGATGCATTTCCACATGATTCTGATAGAGAAACCGATCCATGCATGCCCTGGTACTGGTATTTTTTTCAAGACAGATCAAAGGGAGCTTTTCCAGCTCCTGCAGATCCAGCATCTTATTTTTATACTGGATAAATTTTCTTCCTGCTACAAAGCAGTCCTCAATCTCCTTCACCGGAAAAGTCTCCTGCTCCTCCTGCTCCTCAAAGGGCGACGTGATCAGTCCAAAGTCGATCTGGTCTTCCTTCAGAAGCTGCCGGGTTTCCGGTGTTGGGGCATTGGTCACTGTAACCTTGATATGCGGATATTTCTCATGGTATTTTTCAAGAAAAGGCAGCAGATAAAACCGGAGCGTCATATCACTGGCTCCCACTCTTATCTCTCCGCTTTCCAGATCCAGCATCTGACGAAGCTGCCTCTCTCCCTTTTCAATCTCCTCATAACCTTTTTTTACAGACAAAAAAAGCTGTTCTCCCTCTGCAGTCAACCGGATGCCCCGGGATGCACGGATAAACAGCTTTGCACCAAGGCTCTCCTCCAGCTGTCTGATTGCCTGGCTTACAGCAGGCTGTGACACAGAAAGTGCCACAGCCGCCTTTGTTATACTTCCATATGATGCTGCATAATAAAATACCTTATAGTATTCCAGATTACCGATCATATCCTCTCCTGTTATTCCTTCAGACCCCTGCTCTTAATGGAAGCCACATCAATCAGGGTAAACTGATCCATCTTGTGCTCCATGCTGGTTACCAGTGCCCTTGCCGTGTCCATGGCAGTGATACAGTTGACACCGGTTTCGATCGCTGTACGACGGATCAGGAAGCCGTCTCTCGTCTTATCCCGTCCCTGGGTCGGTGTATCAATGACAAGGTCAATCTTATGTCCAAGGATCAGATCCATAACAGTCGGGGATTCCTGGGAGATCTTGTTGACCTGTCTTGCATGGACTCCTGCTTCCTTTAACGCATTACAGGTACTTCTTGTTGCATAAATGGTATAACCAAGCTTCTCGAAACGCTGTCCGATCTCAATAGCCTCTCCCTTGTCGGCATCCTTTACTGTGATGATCATCTGCCTGTACTTTGGCAGATCCACGCCTGCACCAAGAAATGCCTTATACAGTGCCTCGTTAAACGTCTTTGCAATACCAAGGCACTCACCGGTAGACTTCATTTCCGGCCCAAGGCTGATCTCTGCTCCACGGATCTTCTCGAAGGAGAATACCGGCATCTTGATAGCGAAGTAATCTGCCTCAGGCTGCAGTCCCGGCTCATAGCCAAGCTCTCTGATCGTCTTGCCAATGATGACCTCTGTAGCCAGATCCACGATAGGAATACCGGTTACCTTGCTGATATAAGGAACGGTACGGGAGGATCTGGGGTTAACCTCGATAACATAAACATCCTCACCGATCGCAATAAACTGGATATTGATGAGTCCCTTTACATGCAGTGCCTTTGCCAGTCTTCTGGTGTACTCTGCAATCTTTTCCTTCACTGCAGCTGTAATGGTCGGTGCCGGATATACAGAAATACTGTCACCGGAATGGACACCTGTTCTTTCAATATGCTCCATGATACCTGGAATCAGGATATCTTCTCCATCACATACCGCATCAACCTCGATCTCCTTGCCCTGCAGATACTTATCTACCAGGATCGGGTGATCCTGTGCGATCCGGTTGATAATGTTCATAAATTCTTCTATTTCTTCATCGGAAATGGCTATCTGCATGCCCTGTCCGCCAAGCACGTAAGAAGGTCTTACCAGTACAGGATAACCCAGCCTGTTGGCTACCGCCTTGGCCTCCTCTGCAGTATAAACTGTACCACCTGCAGCTCTTGGGATCTCTGTCTGCTCAAGGATCTTGTCAAACAGCTCTCTGTCCTCTGCCGCATCTACATCCTCTGCCTTGGTTCCCAGGATCGGAACTCCCATCTTCATCAGGCTTTCTGTCAGCTTGATCGCTGTCTGTCCACCAAACTGTACAACAGCTCCATCCGGCTTTTCCAAATTGACGATACTTTCCACATCTTCCGGTGTCAGAGGTTCAAAATACAGCTTATCCGCGATATCAAAGTCTGTACTTACTGTTTCCGGATTGTTATTAATGATCACTGTTTCATAGCCGGCCTTTGCAAAGGCCCAGGTAGCATGGACAGAACAGTAGTCAAACTCAATACCCTGTCCGATACGGATTGGTCCTGAGCCAAGTACCAGCACCTTCTTCTTCGGGTTGGTCTCTACGGCTTCATTCTCACCGCCATATACTGAATAATAGTAAGGTGTGCTTGCCTCAAACTCGGCTGCACAGGTATCTACCATCTTGTAAACTGCTACGATGCCATTATCATAACGCAGCTTTTTGATCTCTTCTTCCGGTCTGCCGGTCAGTCTGCTGATGACATTATCCGGGAACTCCAGCCTCTTGGCTTCCTTCAGGAGATCTACAGTAAGCGGGCCCTCCTTCAGGGCATTTTCCATCTCTACCAGGATTGCCAGCTTGTCAATGAACCACTCATCGATCATAGTGACCTCATGGATGGCATCATAATCGATCCCCTTACGGAGCGCCTCTGCGATCACGTAAATTCTCTGATCGTCTACGATCTTCAGCCGCTCCAGCAGCTCTTCCCTGTTCAGGGCAGAAAAATCATAGCTGAGCAGACAGTCCACATGCTGCTCCAGGGAACGGATAGCCTTCATCAGGGCTCCTTCAAAGTTATGGCAGATACTCATAACCTCTCCGGTAGCCTTCATCTGTGTGGTCAGTGTTCTCTTTGCTGTAATAAACTTGTCAAAAGGAAGTCTCGGCAGCTTCACTACACAATAATCCAGTGTAGGCTCAAAGCTTGCATAGGTCTTTCCTGTAATTGCATTCTTGATCTCATCCAATGTATAACCGAGGGCGATCTTCGCTGCCACCTTGGCGATCGGATAACCGGTTGCCTTACTTGCAAGAGCAGAAGAACGGCTTACTCTGGGGTTTACCTCGATAACACAGTACTCAAAGCTGGTCGGATGCAGGGCAAACTGCACATTACATCCACCGGTGATCTGCAGCTCATCAATGATATTGAGGGCTGCGGTTCTGAGCATCTGGTATTCCTTGTCAGAAAGGGTCTGGGAGGGCGCCACTACGATACTGTCTCCGGTATGGACACCAACCGGGTCGATATTTTCCATATTGCAGACGGTGATGCAGTTTCCTGCGCTGTCACGCATTACTTCGTATTCGATTTCTTTCCAGCCTGCGATACATCTTTCTACCAGCACCTGTCCTACTCTGGAAAGACGCAGTCCGTTCTCCAGAATGGTCTCCAGCTCTGCCTGATTATGGGCGATTCCACCGCCGCTTCCGCCAAGAGTATAGGCAGGACGCAGTACTACCGGATAACCGATGGTCTTTGTGAAGGCAACACCATCCTCCACACTCTCAACAACCTTGGATGCCGCACAGGGCTCTCCGATCTTTTCCATGGTATCCTTGAATTCCTGACGGTCCTCCGCCTTCTTGATGGTAGCTGCTGTAGTTCCGAGGAGCTTTACCCCATGGGAAGCAAGGAACCCGCTTTCTGCAAGCTCCATACCAAGATTCAGTCCGGCCTGTCCGCCAAGCGTAGGCAGGATGCTGTCCGGTTTTTCTTTTTCAATGATCTGCTCGAGGACACGTGCTGTTAAAGGCTCAATATAAACCTTATCTGCAATATCCTTATCTGTCATGATCGTTGCCGGGTTGGAATTGACCAGGATTACCTCTATACCCTCTTCCTTCAGGGAACGACAGGCCTGGGTTCCTGCATAGTCAAACTCTGCTGCCTGACCAATCACAATAGGGCCGGAGCCGATTACCATAACTCGCTTTACATTAGGATTCTTAGGCATCTTTGTTAACCTCCATCATCTTGATAAATCTGTCAAACAGATAGCCGGAATCCTGAGGACCCGGGCATGCCTCCGGATGATACTGTACGGTGAAGATGTTCTTTCCCGTATATTTTAATCCTTCATTGGTTCCATCATTTACATTGATAAAAGCGGGTACTGCCACAGCAGGATCCAGCTTGTCCATATCTACTACATAGCCGTGGTTCTGAGAAGAAATATATACTCTTCCGGTCTCCAGATCCTTCACAGGATGGTTACCGCCACGATGTCCGTACTTCATCTTGAAGGTATCGGCTCCGGTAGCCAGCGCCATGAGCTGATGTCCGAGGCAGATTGCAAAGATCGGCACATCTGAATCATACAGCTTTTTAATTTCTTTAATAATAGAGGTACATTCCTTGGGGTCTCCCGGGCCGTTGCTCAGCATAATGCCGTCCGGATGGTCATTCAGGATCTCCTCTGCACTGGTCAGTGCCGGATATACGGTCACATCACAGCCACGCTGTGCCAGGGAGTGTGCGATATTCTTCTTGGCGCCAAGATCAAGAAGGGCTACCTTCTTGCCAATACCGTTTAATTCCTTTACGATACTGGGGCGCATTTCTCTTTCGCCGGCTTCATAAGCTTCCTTATCAAATCTGGCGCTTCCGGAAATCGCTCCGTTTTCTGCAAGATCTCTGGATCCTTTGATCACATATTTTTCCTTGCAGGTTACCTTTTCCACTACCTTGCCGGTGGTATATTCTTTTAACCTAGGGAGAACTGTGTTAAGGTCATAGGCTTCATCTGTAGTGATCATGCCATTCATAGTACCCTTTTCACGGAGGATCTTCGTAAGGGCTCTGGTATCAATTCCTGCAATACCGGGAATATTCTGCTGCTCCAGGAATTCCTGAATCGTGATATCCTTTCGGAAATTACTGGGGATCCTTGATAATTCCCTGACAATAAATCCATCCGGCCATGCCTGTACTGATTCCATGTCTTCCAGGCATACCCCGTAATTTCCAATCAGAGGATACGTCATGCACACTGCCTGACCGGCATACGAAGGATCTGTCAGAACCTCCAGATACCCCGCCATTGATGTATTGAATACTATTTCACTGATCACTTCCCTGACTGCGCCGATATGCGTTCCTTCAAAAACGGTGCCGTCTTCCAGGATTAAAAATGCCTTCATATAAGTATCCGTCTCCCTTCCTTTGTCCAAAAATCCATAATCGATTTATTATAGCATAAGGTTTCCCCTGCTTCAACTGACATTTTTCATACTTTCAGCTAAAATATTTTCTCAAAAAAGCCCCGCAGAAAACAATTCTGCGAGGCCATTTTCCATTCTTTTATTTGAAATAGTGAACACCGGATTCAAAGATCTTCAGATCCTGCTCTCCGTAAATATTAATGGCAACACCTTTATCTCTTCTCTCTACATGTGCCATCTTACCAAAGCATCTGCCGTCCGGCGAGGTGATACCCTCTATGGCTGCATAGGAACCGTTGACATTCCACTCTTCATCCATGGAAACATTGCCTTCCGGATCACAGTACTGGGTCGCTACCTGGCCATTTGCAAAGAGCTTGTCGATCCACTCCTTCGGTGCTACGAAGCGTCCCTCTCCGTGAGAGGCTGGAGTCACATAAACACCACCGTTTTCTGCACCCTGCAGCCAGGGTGACTTGTCAGATACCACTCTGGTATAAACCATCTTGGAAATGTGACGGTTAATGGTATTGAAGGTCAGTGTCGGGGAATCCTCCTTCTGACCGGTAATCTCACCATAGGGAACCAATCCCAGCTTGATCAGTGCCTGGAATCCGTTACAGATACCAAGTGCAAGACCATCCCTCTCATTCAGAAGCCTCATAACCGCTTCTTTGATCTTTGCATTCTGGAAAGCTGTTGCAAAGAACTTGGCACTTCCATCCGGTTCATCACCGGCTGAAAAACCACCGGGGAACATGATGATCTGTGCCTTGTCAATATCCCTTTCAAAGGCTTCTACAGAAGAACGGATATCTTCTGCGGAAAGATTGCGGAATACTCTGGTGATCACCTTCGCACCGGCTCTTTCAAATGCCCTTGCACTGTCATATTCGCAGTTGGTTCCGGGAAATACCGGGATAAATACAGTCGGCTTTGCTACTTTATTTTTACATACATAAATACTGTCTGTATGATAAGGTTCTGAAGCCACCTTATCTGTTCCCTTTTCTGCCTTATAAGGAAATACCTTATCAAGTGGTGCCTTCCAATCAGCAAGCGCTTCCTCTACCGTCAGCTTCACATCCTTATAAGTAAATACCGGCTCTTCTGTTACTTTCGCTACGATCCTGTAGTTCAGATCCTCAGCATCCAGTGCCTTTGCATCCTCTTCTGACATTTCCAGCACGATATCACCAAGACAGTTTTCAAAAAGATCGCCTTCCTTAATATCTTCTGAGTAGGAAACACCAAGCTTATTACCAAAGGCCATCTTGCTGACACCGGCAACAAGTCCTGCACTGTCAAGTGCATAGGCAGCCTTTACTTTTCCTTCTCTCATCAGCTCTGTAATAAAACTGAACATTTCCATTACATGTGCATATACAGGAATATCATATTCATCTTTATCAAACCAGAGCTGTACCAGTACGTCTCCCGCCTGTTTTAATTCCGGCGTGATGATCTCTTTATTCTTAGCCACATCCACTGCAAAGGACACCAATGTAGGCGGTACATCAATATCGTTAAAGGTACCAGACATACTGTCCTTGCCGCCGATAGAGGGAAGTCCATATCCGATCTGTGCATCATAGGCACCAAGCAGTGCTGCAAAGGGCTGGCTCCAACGCTCAGGGTCTGCAGTCATCCTGCGGAAATATTCCTGGAAGGTAAAGCGGACCTTGCTGTAATCTCCGCCTCCTGCCACGATCTTTGCAAGGGACTGTGTCACTGCATACACTGCACCGTGGTAAGGACTCCATGAAGAAAGATAAGGATCAAAGCCGTAACTCATCATGGTAACGGTATCTGTCTTGCCCTTCAGGGAAGGAAGCTTGGCTACCATGACCTGTGTTTCTGTCAGCTGATATTTACCACCATAGGGCATCAGCACACTGGCAGCTCCGATAGAAGAGTCAAACATTTCCACAAGTCCCTTCTGGGAGCACACGTTCAGATCCCTTAAGGTTTCTTCAAAAGCTGTCTTAATATCACCCTCTTCCAGTGCCCTGGCTACAGCAGGAAGAGCTGTTTTCTTCAGATAATTGTCTTCCTTTGAGGGAATATTCACTACCACATCAGTTTCCTGGTGGGCACCGTTTGTATCAAGGAAGGCTCTCGCAATATTGACGATCTCTCTGCCTCTCCATTTCAGTACCAGTCTTGGCTCCTTTGTTACGACTGCTACGGGAACTGCCTCCAGATTCTCTTCAGCCGCATAGCCAAGGAACTCCTCGACCTTATCTGGGGATACCACAACTGCCATTCTTTCCTGGGATTCAGAAATGGCAAGCTCTGTTCCGTCCAGTCCGGCATATTTCTTAGGTACTTTGTCAAGATCTACCACAAGACCGTCAGCCAGTTCACCGATGGCGACAGAAACACCGCCTGCACCAAAGTCATTACATTTCTTAATGATACTGCTTACTTCCCCACGGCGGAACAGCCTCTGGATCTTACGCTCTGTAGGTGCGTTTCCCTTCTGTACCTCTGCACCGCAGGTCTCAATGGAGGTTTCTGTATGCACCTTGGAGGAACCGGTTGCACCACCGCAGCCATCACGTCCTGTTCTTCCGCCAAGCAGGATGATCACATCATCCGGATCAGAATTTTCACGTATCACATTCTTCCGGGGAGCAGCACCCATGACAGCACCGATCTCCATTCTTTTAGCAACATAATCAGGATGATAGATCTCCTTTACATAGCCGGTTGCAAGACCGATCTGGTTACCATAGGAAGAATATCCGCTTGCTGCACCTCTGACCAGCTTCTTCTGTGAAAGCTTGCCCTTCAGTGTTTCAGAAACCGGAACCGTAGGATCTGCCGCACCTGTTACACGCATGGCCTGATATACATAGCCTCTTCCTGAAAGAGGATCACGGATTGCACCGCCAAGGCAGGTAGCTGCCCCACCAAAGGGCTCGATCTCGGTAGGATGATTATGTGTCTCATTCTTGAAGAACACCAGCCACTCTTCAGTCACAGGTCCTTCCCCATAATCAATTTCCACAGGTACGACTACAGAGCAGGCATTGATCTCATCAGATTCTTCCATATCCTGCAGCTTGCCGTCCTTCTTCAGCTTACGCATAGCCATCAGTGCCAGATCCATCAGACAGACAAATTTGTCACTTCTGCCTTCAAAGATCTCCTTACGTGTATCCAGATAGCTTTCATAGGTTGTTTCAAGGGGAGCTCTGTAATAGCCATCCTCAAACTCAATATTCTTCAATTCTGTTGAAAATGTGGTATGACGGCAGTGATCTGACCAGTAGGTATCAAGTACTCTGATCTCTGTCATCGTGGGATTTCTGTGTTCCTCTGTCTTGTAATAATTCTGGATATGCAAAAAATCCTTGAACGTCATGGCAAGGGACAGGGAATCATACAGCTCCTTAAGGCTGTCTCTGTCCATTTCACAGAAACCGTCAAAGATAATAACATCTGCAGGCTCTTCATACTCACTTACCAGGGTATCCGGCTTCTCCATGCCGGTCTCCCTGGAATCCACAGGGTTGATACAGTACGCTTTGATCTTCCCAAATTCTTCCCCGCTGATATCTCCGGTTAAAAGATAGGTTACTGCAGTCCTGATGATCGGTTCCTCATCTTCCTTTAAGAACTTCACACACTGTACTGCGGAATCTGCTCTCTGGTCAAACTGTCCTGGCAGGAATTCCACACTGAATACCTTTCCATCTGCTGGGATCTCTATATTTTCTCTGTACAAAATATCAACCGGCGGTTCGGAAAATACGGTTCTGCATGCTTCTTCGAAAATCTGATCTGAGATATTCTCCACATCATACCGAATGAACTCTCTTACCTCCTTCACTCCCGTAATGCCAAGGTAGCCTACGATCTCTTCCTTTAATTCCTTCGCCTTGACAGCAAAGGGCGGTTTCTTTTCCACGTAGATACGTCTTACATTTCCCATGTGAATTCATTTCCTCCGTTGATGAATTGTACTAGTTTTTGTGCGCATATCATTTACATTATATCGAATCCTGTCTTTTTTGCAACGGATTCTGCAAATTATTCTCGGATACTTCTTCCTCACTCATGAAGTCTGTGGATCAGCTGAAAAACAATGTCTCCTTCTGTGACAAGCGGATCTGTATGGGCAAAAAATACGATACCATCTGTCGGGGCAAGGATCGTTTCCTTCACATATCCTTCATAAGGATCTATGATCTCTGCCATCCTGTGTCCATACCGGACATCCTCTCCGGGACTTACCAGCCCCTTAAAAATACCGCCTGACATCGTATGTACATCTGTCAGATCCTGCTCAAGGATCACATGACTGATATAGCCGCTGTGGCTTTCGTAACGGATGATCCCCATTCTTGTCAGGAACCGCAGTACTGCTGCCACTGCCTGCCCTGCACTCTTTTCATCTATCGTATCTGTCCTGTTTGTGTAAAGGGAAAACGCTGCTGTCATCTCATTCTGCCAATTATAGTTCAGTGTCTTCGTATCAATCGGAGTCGGCTTCCGCACCATAGCATAAGGCAGTCCGAAAAGATTGGCAAGTGAAGTATTCTGAAAGCCGGTCTCCATCATTCTGACATGCGGGACAAACTCCCCCGCCATATAAAAGCTTGTCAGCTGGATCCCATAGGTGTAATTGCGAATCTTACTGAAGATCCCTTCTGCCAGCCGGTCTGCGCTGTCTCCTGTCTTTCTTCCCGGAAACCTTCTGTTGATATCCTGGTTTTCCACCCCGAAAAACTTTTCACCAACATTCATCCCAAGGGAATTGATCACCGGTATCACCAGTATTTTCTTTCCTGCACTGACACAGCCATTTGCCTCCAGTTCCTTCAGGGCTTTTACCAATTGGGAGCAGATATACATCTGCTGCACCTCATTTCCTCTTTCGGATCCAAGGATACAGGCAGCCTCATCACCCTTTCCAAAGCTGTAGCCCTTTATGATCATATCTTCCCTGTATGGAGAAGTCACCGTATAGATATTTTCTGTAAACATCGTTCATTAACCTCATTCATCATGGTCTATTCCCGTCAGGATCCGGAGGAGCAATGCCCCCTCCCGGACAAACGGGTACTCCCGGAGTGTAAATACCAGCCCGCTTCTCTGTGCCAGGATCTCCTCCAGCACCTCTCCCCGCAAAGGATCGATCACCTCACCCAGCTTGTCTCCCTTTTTTACGAAATGATTATGTTCGATCTCCGGCAGAAAAACCCCTGTCGAACCGGATCTGATAAATTCAACCTCTCCGTCTGTGGAAAGCACCGGCTGCTGGATCTTACCTTTCAGTTCTCCGCTCCACATCCCAATATGCTTCATCAGATGAAAAATACCATCTGTCACCTGATTTCCAAAATGCCGGCTGATTCTTGTTCCTACTCCCATTTCGACAACAAAGGAAGGGACTCCCAGCAGGTTCAATGAATGTGCCAGTGTTGCTTCATGTACTGTTTCTGCAGCATTGGTCCATACCATATCCACATTCATAAGCTGCGCATAGGGAAGCACCCTTTCTGCAAATTCCTCACTGATCCGCACCTGCGGGATCTCACGTACAAAAATATTACTGGCATGAATATCCAGGCAAAGATCCGCTCCTGCTATATCTCCTACAATAGCTGCTGCCACTTTTTCAAGTGCAGTCCCGTTCTCATTTCCCGGGAATATCCGGTTCATATCCATATGAAGTCCAGGCAGCTCCCTGACTGCCATATCCATGCCAAGCGGATTCAGTGCCGGATACAGATCCACACTCCCATGCAGACATTCCGGATGCTCCTGCAGCCTTCTTACCATTTCATAGATCACATACTGTCCTTCAAATTCATCTCCGTGAATACCGGATACGATAGCAATCCTTCCAGAATCCGGGTCTTTTCCCTCTATCCTGTTTTTTACGATCCGCAGCTTTTCCCCTACCGGAAGCTGTGCTGCTATGATTTCCCTGATCATATTTCCTGTCCTTTCCCAAAAAGAAAAGCTTCAGGGCATCTGAAGCCTTGAAGCTTTTCTCTATTCTTCTGCCACCAAATTCTGCATCATATACATAATTTCCCGATCCACAGCAGCTTCTGTCACTCCCCGGGTATTTGCTGCAACCTTGAGACCCTCCAGTACGTACATAATATTACTGGCTGCCCTTCTTGGTTCCTCACAGCAAAATTCTCCGATCTCCACGCCTTCCTCTATCAGTCTCTGGATCACCATGACTGCCGCATCGAACTGCTTCTTCAGAAGATTTTCCCTGCTGTAATCATTCTCTTCAAAGAAAAATTCATAGCAGGCCTTCTGCAGAGTCCCCTTTTTCGTCAGAAGCTCTCTTTTCTGTTCCTTCAGAAACAATGCCAGAATATCTGCCGGGCCAAAATCCTTGCCAATCTTCTGTTCGAACTCACTGCCCGAATCCTCCTGCTCTGCTTTCAATACTTCCAGAAAAAGCTCCCTGGTTCCCGGGAAATACAGATACAGACCTCCGCGGCTGATCTCACAGGCATCAACAATATCCTTCATCGTTACATTCTTGTAGCCCTTTTCCATAAAGACCTCTCTGGCCTTCTCCAGTATGTATTTTTTCTTCTGAAGTGACTTCTCTCCCATACCAGTAACAGCTCCTATGCAAGCGGTCTGTCATGTACTTCCAGAAGCTCTCTGATCTTCAGAAGTGCTTCCAGAAAAATACCATTTTCTATGGCATCTGTCCAAAGATTCCCCCTGGTCATGCCACCAAGTACATACTTCGCCATAATGGCAAATACATCCTCTATGTTTTTTAGCTGTGCAGAGGCGATCCATCTTTTTTCATCCTGCACTGTACGAAGCATATTCCTTGAAAAAGTATAAACGTAATTCCTGTCCATCAGTCCCGTGGCATTCAGTTCCTTTACAAGGGAAAGCAGCGTGGAATCATATACTCTTACCGGCATGGAAGAACGGTTCAGTTCTTCATTCTCATAAATATGGGAGGTACTCTGCCCCTGCTTTTCTTTCAGCCATGGAATATATCGAAACAGATTTTTAAAAATTGCAGTATATTTCTGTATTTTTTCCTGTCTGTACAGGTTTTCCTTCTCTTCTGTCATCACAAACTGCTCCTTAAAACTGCAAATTTCTACATCTATGAGTTATCTTATCATAAAAATAACAGAAATACACGTTGAAAATAAAGAAAATACTCTTTTTTCCACCTTTTTCGACAAGCTTTTTATTATCATGCTAATATATTTTTATTTTTTCTCAATATAATTGTAGAATTTACTTGATTCAAGCAATATAATAATAATCGAACTGATTACGGAAGTCAGTTCGAGCTAATTAGCAATTCCGGAAGAATTCCCCTTTTACACAACAGAAATCCCTGAGAGTTTCTCTCAGGGATTTTTGTTTGCTGTATGCACGAATAAATGGCAATGCTTAGAACCTTCCGGCTGCATTGCCATTATGTTTCATTTTTTCATTTCATTCCACTCCGCAGGAATACGATCCCATAAGGTGGTATGGTCAGATTTCCTTCTGTCAGGTCTGCTTCCTCTTCTCCTGTATACAGCCCGTTTTCCAGTGCTGCCTCCTGCAGATTTTCCTGAAGTGCCAGTGTCTGTGTTTCTCCTGATACATTGATCAATACATGAAGCTGCAGCTCCTCCCATGTTTTGGTAAAGGCTGCCACGCTGTCTGAATCATACTCCGGCAGATCATTTACTGTTCCCTTCCGGATCTCCGGATACAGATTCCGGTAATAGACTGCCTTTTTATAATACTGGTAAACTGAAGAAGGATCATCCTTCTGTTCTTCATAGCTTCCAAATTTCATTTCAAAATCATCCATGTCTGACGGTCCTCTGCACATCCCCTCCGCAGATGGATCACTGGAAAAATACATGGGTGCCCTCTTATTTTCATCCTTACCGGAGCCTTTCATGCCAAGCTCTTCCCCGTAATAGATAAAGGCACTGCCGCTCATCATCAGATTCATGGCACCTGCAAGCTTGGTCTGTGCTTCTGAGCCTTCTCCTGCATAGTATCCAGCACTCCGTCCCATATCATGGTTCGTATAAAAGGGTGCATCGATATAATCCTTATTATGTGCAGAAAAGATTCCTTCGATCTCCTGTAGTCTCTGGCTGTAAAAGGATGCCGGCGTATTTCCCTTTACCACCTTTGCAATGATACCATCCTTGTTGGCAAAATCAAAATCAAACAGGCTGTCAATGCCGCTGTCATAATACTTTTCATAAACAGCCATATCAGAAAAGACCTCTGCCACCAGATAAGCATCCGGATATTTCTCCTTCACCACATCATTAAACCAGGAAAGGATCTCTATATTAGAGCCATCCGCTCCCGTCACATACTCCTTCGCTGCATCCAGCCGGAAGCCGCCCACTCCTTTAGCAAGCCAGAAGTCTGCTATCTTCTCAATTTCTGCCCTGAGTTCTTCGTTGTAGAGATTTAAATCCGGCATGCCATCCCAGAACTGTGCTTCATAATACCAGATATCACTTCCCTTCACCGGACTGAAGCCGCTCTTTTTCTCTTTGGAGAAATTGTAATATAACACATACGGGCACTCGCCCGGATCCGGCTCTCCGTCTCCCAGTTCTTTCAGATAGCTGCACGCCTCCTGAAACCAGGGATGCTCTGAAGAAGTATGGTTCAGTGCCAGATCCATGATCACCTTGATCCCACGCTCCCTGCAGGCTGAAAGAAAGGCTTCAAAATCCTCCATGGTGCCATATTCCGGATCAATACTATAATAATCAGTCGTATCATATTTGTGATAGGTTTTAGAAGGCATGACTGGCATCAGCCAGATCCCGTTGCATCCAAGATCATCCATCGTCACCGGATCTCCATCATTAATATAGTCAAGCTTCTTTGTCAGTCCCTTCAGATCTCCGATCCCGTCCCCATTTCCATCATAAAAAGAATATACAAAGACCTCATAATAGGTACGATAATTATCCTCCATGGAAACCGGTTCAGGAACCACCAGTTTTTCCCTATGGTGGACGGGAAATTCATTCTGGCTTCATTTGACAGTCCAAGCAGATCCTGCAGGGAAATGATCACAATATCTGCACTGCTCCGGTACGCTTCCCTGATCAATGCATCCGGGATCTGCCTTCTTTCATAGATCTCCAGATAGCGGTACGCAAATTCCAGCTCCTTCTGTGTCTTCTGTGCAAAATATCCGGCTACAGTTTCATTATCATGGGTTCCGGTATAGACAACCTCATTCTGGCTCTCGTAATTGTAGGGAAGATGTTCATTATGGGGATTTCCGTCAAAGGCAAACAAAAGCACCCGCATTCCCGGCCATCCGGTCTTCTTCAGAAGCTTCTTCACCGCCGGTACCAGTACCCCAAGATCCTCTGCGATCACCCTGTTTTTCCCAAGTGTCTCCTCTATGGCCTCTGTCAGCTTCCTGCCAGTAGCTCTGTTTCATCTCTGCAAGAAGATCTACAAAATCATAAGCTTCCCTTCCGATGGTGCCGATCCCATGCAAAGAAGGCAGGCTGGTAATTGACAGCAGGATCCCGGCTCCCCTCTGCATACGGTCTTCCTGTCTTTGAGCTTTCTTCATACTGGTATTTTCCCTCCTGCATATTTAAATATCCGAATCCGTCATTACCTGTATTATACTATCTTTCTCTTCTTATGTCTTTTATTTTTTCGTATTTTTTCGCTTTCAGAAAATAAAAACAAAAAAACCTGGTATTTACCAGGTTTTTCAAGCAGGGGCAGTAGGAATCGAACCCACATCGACGGTTTTGGAGACCGCTGTTCTACCGTTGAACTATGCCCCTATTTCTGTGGTTCTCAAGACCACCGAAATTCATTATATCTAAAACACCCCTATCTGTCAACAGCTTTTGCAGTAGATTTTCTTTTGATAAATGCTGGACGTAAAAGTGTCTTACTGATAGACACATGATTCATCAGGGAATGCAATGCCATATAACCACATTTTCCAAGCTCTGCCCTTTCCTGACGGATCGTGGTAAGAGGCGGTGCTGTTACTGCTGACATTGGCAGATCATCGAAACCGATCACACTGATATCCTCCGGCACCCTCTTATGCAGCCTCTCACATTCCTTCAGCACACCATAAGCGAGCAGATCATTACCGCATACAATAGCTGTAGCTCCTCTTTCCACAAAGGCCGGCACAAAATCCTTGGCAGATTCTGCTACATAATAACCATTTGCTACCATCTCCGGATCTACTTTCAGTCCATGCGCTTCCATACTGTCATAAAAGGCCTCCTGTCTGCATTCCGTGATCATGGAATGCAGGGAACCGTTCAGGAAAGCAATCTTCTTATGTCCCAGCTCCTGCAGATGCAGGATTGCCGTATCTATTCCTTCAAAGCTGTCAGTTCCAATATATGCTACATTGGGATTCTTCCAGACAAAGTTATCAAACAGTGCTGTTGCGATCCCAGTATCCTGCAGCTGCTCCATCCAGGGATCCTGCAGGGCGAAGCCTACCAGGAAAGCGCCTGAATACCCATTTTTGAGCATAAACGTATCATATTTTTCCTGTGCCTGGAATCCCGGTGTAACAGGAAGCACCTCCACGCGCCAGTTATCTCTGAATGCCGCCTGCCGGAAGCCAAGCACTATATCATATCCAAAGTCACCGGCAGCTTCATATTTCATATTTTCTATGAACAGACAAAGCTTTCTGTGTTCTTCCTTTTTCATCCGCTTTGTCACATAACCCATCTCTACCGCTGTATCCAGAATTGTCTGCCGCAGTTCGATACTGACGTCTGTTGCTCCATTAAGCCCTTTTGACACTGTACTGATCGATACTCCAAGTCTGTCTGCTATTTCCTTAATTGTTGCCATTCTTCCTGCCTGCACACTCCTAATTCTGTAATCTGTCTTTCGTGTCAGCTTCAATCTGGGCGCTGAAGCTCTTCAGTTCTGCAGATGGTTCATAATTCTCTTCCGCATACAGTATTTCATGAAGCCTGACCACGTTATCTGCAAGAGACATGGGCACCACACAGGCTCCTACAGGAAGGGATGCTCCTGCCCGCATTCCCGCAAAAGGAAATCCATAGATCGGAAGAGCGTCGTGTAGGGAAAGAGTGTGCACGTAAGTGTA